>NZ_DDOI01000092.1:14885-16089 GCF_002341575.1 Marinobacter sp. UBA2498
AACTGCTTCACGGCATCCTGGCGGTTCTGGGTGGCGTAGCAGATATCGTCCTTGCGAGGGCCCTGGATCTCCGGGAACTTTGCGCGTAGCGCGTCGATCACGCGGGCGGTATCGTCCATGGACAGGGTGGTCTGGGTAACGTAAGAGAGCTTACCGGGGTCTTTAACCTCCAGCTTCGCCACGTCCTCCTCGTCTTCGACGAGGTAGATTTCACCACCGTTGCTGTGGTCGTACTGCCCCATGGTGCCTTCTACTTCCGGATGGCCATGGTGGCCGATAAGCACGCACTCCCTGCCATCGCGACTGTAGCGCATGACTTCCAGGTGCACTTTAGTGACCAGCGGGCAGGTGGCGTCGAAGACTTTCAGGCCGCGGCGGGCGGCTTCGGTCTGTACCGCCTGGGAAACGCCGTGGGCGCTGAAGATAACAAGCTTGTCATCCGGCACTTCGTCCAGCTCGTCCACGAAAACGGCGCCGCGGTTGCGCAGGTTATCCACCACGAATTTATTGTGGACCACCTCGTGCCTCACATAAATGGGCGCCCCGAACACGTCCAGCGCCCGGTTTACAATTTCAATGGCACGGTCCACGCCGGCACAAAAACCTCGGGGATTGGCGAGTCGGATCTGCATATCAACCTGCTGCTCTGGTTAGTGGGCCGGGCCTGCCGGTTCCACGTCGATGATTTCTACTTCAAACGTCAGTGTACGCCCTGCCAGGGGGTGATTGAAATCCACCTCCACTTCGTCACCTTCTACACGGCTGACAACACCGGGCAACTCGCTCTGGCGCGCGTCGGCAAAGGAAATCATTACGCCGGGTTCCAGCACCATATCGGGGCTGAACTCATGGCGCTTGAACGTCTGTACGTTATTCGGATTGTGCTGGCCAAAGGCTTTCTCGGGCGGCACCTGGAAGCTGTCTTTGTCGCCAGCTTTCATACCCATCAGGTAGGCCTCGAAATTCTCCGGCAGGTTGTCATCGCCGATTTCCAAAGAGGCCGGCTCTTTCTCAAAGGTCGAATCAATCACTTCGCCATCCGGGAACTTAAGGGCGAAGTGCAGTTTTACCCGGGTACCCTTGTCGACAGGCAGCTCATTCATAAGAGTTACTCACTCCTTTGCGCATCCCCGTCCGAATCGGCGGGTTTGCGGAACATATCAAGTATCATCATGGCGGCACCGATAGTGATCGCGGTGTCGGC
>NZ_DDOI01000092.1:16162-21654 GCF_002341575.1 Marinobacter sp. UBA2498
AAGGCGGGAAAGTGCCAGTCCTGCCAGTAAAAGTGCAGGAAATCGACCACGTAGCCGTGCACCACCCGATCGTAGACGTTGCCAAGTGCGCCGCCGAGTATGAGTACGATGGCAATGGCGGTCCAGGTTTCATGGCGATGAAGGTTTTTCAGCCAGTAGATCAGTACTACACTGACCACCAGCGCCAGGGTTACGAAGAACCAGCGCTGCCAACCAGAAGCGCCGGCCAGGAAGCTGAACGCTGCTCCAGTGTTATGCAGCAGCGTCAGGTTGAACATCGGAACCACCGGAACCGGGTTGCCGTAAGTCAGCATGGCGGTTGCCATGGCCTTGGTGCCGAGATCCAGAGCGATCACCAGTACCGCCAGCCAAAGCCACTTCAGTTTGCTTCCGGTGACCTGCTCCGTCATGGTCGCGTCCATCAGGCGTAGGCGCGGGCTTCGCCGGGCCCTTCCACGTTGGTCACACAGCGACCACAGAGATCGTCGTATTTGGCATTACGGCCGACATCTTCCCGGTGGTGCCAGCAGCGCTCGCACTTGGTGTGGGCAGCCGGAGTCACCTTGACCCGAAGGCCCTCGTGGGAGGTCATTTCCGCATCGCCGGCTTCTGCAACCGGCTTCACGGTAGCCTCTGAGGTGATCAGAACAAAGCGCAGCTCTTCGCCGAGGTGCTTCAGATCGGCTGCCAGATCGCCTTCACAGAACAGGGTGACTTCGGCACTCAAAGAGCCTTTGATCTCACCCCGTGCCCTGGCCTCTTCCAGGCACTTGTTGACCGCCTCTTTCACACTGTACATCTTGCGCCAGTAGTCGCGGCCAAGCTCGGCGTTATCCGGCAACGCAGTAAGGCCTTCATACCAGGTTTCATAGAACACGGTATCGCTGCGCTTACCCGGCAGATGCTGCCAGATTTCATCAGCGGTGAAGCTGAGAATCGGGGCGATCCAGCGAACGAGGGCTTCGGCCACGTGGTACAGGGCCGTCTGACAGGAACGACGCGCCAGACTGTCGGCCTGGGTGGTGTACTGGCGATCCTTGATGATATCCAGATAGAAGCCGCCCAGGGTGGCTTCACAGAAGTTGTACACCTTCTGGTAAATCCGCAGGAAGGCGTAGTTGCCATAGTCCTCATCCAGCTCTTCCTGCAATTGCAGGGCACGGTCCACCATCCAGCGATCCAGCGCGATCATGTCTTCCGGCGCGACCATGTGCTGCTCCGGATCGAATCCGGTCAGGTTGCTCAGCAGGAAGCGGGAGGTGTTCCGGATCCGGCGGTAACCATCGGCGGTCTGGCGCAGGATGTCCTTGGACACGGTCATTTCGCCGCTGTAGTCGGTTGCGGCTACCCACAGGCGCAGGATGTCGGCGCCCAGCTCGTTCATGACTTCCTGGGGCGCGATGACGTTGCCCAGGGATTTGGACATTTTGTGGCCCTTGCCATCGACGGTAAAGCCGTGGGTCAGAACCTGCCTGTAAGGCGCCACGCCATTCATGGCGATGGAGGTTTTCAAGGACGACTGGAACCAGCCACGGTGCTGGTCTGAGCCTTCGAGGTACATATCCGCCGGGAACTGGCCCAGCTCCTCGCGAACCCGCAGGACCGACTCGTGAGTGACGCCGGAATCAAACCAGACATCCAGGGTATCCGTTACCTTCTCGTACTGCTCGGCATCACTGCCCAGCAGGGAAGACGCGTCCAGCTCGTACCAGGCATCGATACCGCCCTCTTCGATCCGCTGGGCCACCTGTTCAACCAGGTTCTGGGTGTCCGGGTGCAGCTCCTGGGTTTCCTTGTGGATAAACAGGGTGATTGGCACGCCCCAGGTCCGCTGACGGGAGATGCACCAGTCCGGCGACTGGTTGAACATGGCTTCGATACGGTTCTTACCCCAGGACGGCACCCAACGTACACCCTGGATCGCTTCAAGAGCATCAGCGCGCAGGTTTTCCTTATCCATGCTGATAAACCACTGGGGTGTGGCCCGGTAGATCAGCGGGGTCTTGGTACGCCAGCAGTGGGGATAGCTGTGACGGAACTTCTCGGAGCGGACCAGCTTGCCCTCGCGCTCGAGGGCGCTGCAAACCGGCTCATCGGCCTTGTAAACGTGTACACCGGCCAGCTCACCGGCGGCCGAAGTGTAGGTGCCATCCGCCTGAACCAGGTTGATAGTGCCGATGTTGTAGGCCTTGCCCACCTCAAAGTCTTCCATACCGTGGTCAGGCGCGGTATGAACCGCGCCGGTACCGGCATCGGTGGACACGTGATCACCCAGGATCACCGGCACCTGCTTGTCGTAGATCGGGTGCTGGAGAATCAGATTCTCAAGAGCCGCGCCAGCACAGGTTGCCAGCACTTCGTAGCTCTCAACCTGCCAGCGGGCCATGATGCCATCGACCATGTCGGCAGCCAGGATCATCCGCTCCGGGCCGTGCCCGACATCGGTCTGTACCAATGCATAGTCCAGATCGGCATTAAGGGAAACGGCCTGGTTAGCCGGAATGGTCCAGGGCGTGGTGGTCCAGATAACCACGGACACATCGCCATTGCCATTATCGGTGCCGAACAGTGACAGGGCTTTTGCCTGGTCAACCGCGGTAAAGCGCACATCGATCTGGGTCGAGGTCTTGTCCTGGTATTCAACCTCGGCCTCTGCCAGTGCGGACTGACCCACCACACTCCAGTAAACCGGCTTGTAACCACGCACGAGGTGGCCCTTGGCGACAATCTTGCCCAGGGCACGAACAATACCCGCCTCAACTTTGGGATCCATGGTCAGGTAGGGTTTGTCCCACTCCCCCATCACGCCCAGGCGAATGAAATCGGTTTTCTGACCGGCAATCTGCTTGGTGGCGTAGTCGCGACAGGCCTGGCGGAAGGTCTTGTAATCCACCTTCACACCGGCCTTGCCAATCTCCTGCTCCACCTTGTGCTCGATCGGCAGACCATGACAGTCCCAGCCCGGCACGTAAGGCGCGTCATAGCCCATGAAGCTGCGGGACTTGACGATCATGTCCTTGAGAATCTTGTTGACCGCGTGACCAATGTGAATGCTGCCGTTGGCGTAAGGAGGGCCATCATGAAGGATGAACTTTTCCCGCCCTTCACGCTGCTTGCGCAGGTTGCCGTAGACGTCGAGATCCTGCCAGCGCTTGAGCATTTCCGGCTCGCGCTTGGCCAGGTTGCCGCGCATGGGGAAGGCGGTTTCCGGCAGATTCAGGGTGTGCTTGTAGTCGCTCATGGTTTGTGTGCGTACTCTTTTGGTCTTGGTCAGTTTGGGTCGGTCATTTATTCGTTGGGGCGCAGCCGGGCGTTTCAATCCGCGCTTTTCACAGAGCCGTTTTCGGCAATCCACGCTCGAGCCTGGTCAAAATCCCGGGCAATCTGATCTTTCAGCTCATCCACAGAACCGAATTTTTCCTCGTCCCGCAGGCCATGCCGGAACACAACCTCCAGGTGCTGACCATAAAGTGTGCCAGCAAAGTCAAACAGGTGCACTTCCAGTGAGGGCCGCTTGCCGTCAACGGTCGGACGCACACCAATATTGGCAACGCCATCGAATCGGGCGCCATCGTCAAGGGTGGCGGCAACCACATAGACACCGCGCAGGGCGGGTGTCCGATGTAACAAAATATTCGCGGTTGGCGCACCAATCTGGCGCCCCAGTTGGCGGCCATACACGACCCTCCCCCGGATTCGATAGGGGTGGCCCAGCAGCGATTCGGCTTTCTCGAGCCCATTCACCGTGAGTAAATCCCTGACACGTGTACTGCTTACTCGCTCGCCGTCGACGGTTACTGTCAGGGTATTCTCGACGGAAAATCCGGCGTCGTATCCAACTTTCTCGAGAAGCGCGAAATCGCCCGCCCGATCACAGCCAAAACGGAAATCATCGCCGACCACAAGGTGACGAACCGCCAATCCATGGATCAGAACATCGTCTATAAAGCCCATGGCCGAATAACTACGGAACGCCTGGTTGAAGCGCAGGCACAGCACAATATCAATGCCTTCCGCCAGCAGGGCCTCGAACTTCTGACGAAATCCCATCAGCCTCGGCGGCGCTTCCCTGCCCTGAAAAAACTCCCGGGGTTGGGGCTCGAAAATCATCACCACCGAGGGCACGCCCAGGGCCTTGGCCTTACTTTTGACCTGATCAATAATGGTCTTGTGCCCAAGGTGCACACCGTCGAAGTTACCGATGGTGGCGACACACCCGTTGGCGAGCGGTGAATCCTCCCGACGGGAAAGCATTTTCAGGTTGGTCAGGCCCCGGATCAGACGCATGCAATGCGAACCTTCAATTGCCAGCTAGCTTTCAGCGCTCACTTTTACCGCAACGCTGGTGAGAAAACGCGCGATTATACCTTACCTGTGGCGGAAATGTCTTACCCGAACCCCGGCCAGCGCCAGTGCAACGAAGTACACGGCGACACCCGCCCCTACCAGCATCGCCATGTCCGCTGCACGCTGATAGCCTTCGTTTGCCAGCCACACCGACACCGGGGCGTTGAGCCAGACAATGACGGCCGCCAGGGCACCGTTGGCAAATAGCAGCTGTAGCAGAAACCGGGGCCAGCCGGGCTGGCTCTGCCAGGCCCCTTCCTTACGCAGTCCGCGCCAAAGAAGGTAGCCATTCAACCAGGCCGATATTGAGGTAGCCAGCGCGAGACCGGCGTGGGCCAGCGGGAAAATGAGAATCAGGTTGAACACCATGTTTGCCACCATGGCAATGATGCCGATCTTGACCGGGGTTTTGGTGTCTTCTCTTGCGAAAAACCCCGGCGCCAGAACCTTGATGAGCATGAACGCCAGCAACCCGGCGGAATAGGCCCGCAAGCTCTGGGCCGACATGGCAACATCCCGGTCCGTTACCGCCCCATAGTGAAACAGGGTCGCAATCAGCGGCTCGGCCAGCAGCGCCAGCGCCAGCGCCGCTGGCAAACCAATCAGCAGAACCGCCCTGACTGCCCAGTCCAGAGTGGCCGCAAACTGGTCCGCTGATGCTGCAGCATGTTTACGTGAGAGGCTCGGCAGGATCACCGTGGCAATGGCTATACCGAACACGCCGAGGGGCAATTCCGAGAGCCGATCGGAGTAGTACAACCAGGAAACGCTGCCGGTCTGGAGAAAGGACGCCAGAACCGTGTCGAGCAGCAGGTTGATCTGGCTGACTGACACCCCAAACAGCGCCGGCGCCATCAGCTTAAGAATCCGGCTGACGCCTTCATGGCGATAGTCCACTCGAGGCCTTGGCAACAGGCCCAGACGCATCAGAAATGGCAACTGGAAAAAGAGCTGCAGAGCCCCGGCAATGAAAACGCCCCAGGCCAGGGCCATCACGGGCTCATCCATCAGCGGCGTCAACCAGATGGCTGCCGCAATCATCGCCAGATTGAGAAGAACCGGGGTAAACGCGGGTACCGCAAAGCGATCGTAACTGTTGAGGATGCCGCCGGCGAAGGCTGTCAGGGATATCAGCAACAGGTACG
>NZ_DDOI01000092.1:21792-23907 GCF_002341575.1 Marinobacter sp. UBA2498
AAAGGTGATGCGCAACATGTCGCTGGTCAGCGCAAATTTCACCTCATCATCCAGGAAACCAGGGGCAAAGACCGCCGTCAGCACCGGCGCCCCGAGAATGGCCACCAGCGTGACGCCCAACAGCACCAAGCCGAGGGAGCCGGCCACCGCATTGACCAGCCGCTGAACGTCCGAGAGCGACTGATTCTCCCGATAGGATGACAGGACAGGCACAAAAGCCTGGGAGAAGGCGCCTTCCGCAAATAGCCGACGCAGGAAATTCGGAATCTTGAAAGCCACAAAAAAAGCATCGGCACCGGCACCGGCACCGAAATAGCGAGCGATGACCATATCCCGAACCAGACCCAGCACCCGGGACAGCATGGTCATAATACCGACGAGCCCCGACGATCTGAGTAGTCCTGGCGGCTTGGGTAATTGCTTCTGTTCAGGCGTTGATTCAGGTTCCGACGACATGCAGGCCCTTGCTTGGCATTCTGAATATCCTTTTGGCGCTCGTATTTCGGGAATTACCTGCTTCCCGGTCAAGCCCGCGTTCAGTGAGCCGCGAGTTTACCACAGGCCTTCTGTGTCGGGGCATGAAATGGGTTTTAGCCTTGACATTTGAAGGTTTGAGCGGCATAGTTCCGCGTCATTTATTTCGACGCGCTGGTTTTGGCGCGCCCGCGATGTAACGAATCATTCAGCAACGAATTTGAGATTTTCAGGAGTTTTACGGTGGCAAATTCCCCGCAAGCCAAGAAGCGCGCACGTCAGAACGAGAAGAACCGCAAGCACAATGCAAGCCTGCGCTCCATGGCTCGTACTTATGTGAAAAAGATCCAATCCAAGATCGAAGCCGGCAACTACGAAGAAGCCCAGGCCGCTTTCCAGCAGGCTCAGCCGATTCTGGACAGCATGGTCAACAAAGGCATCTTCGCGAAGAACAAGGTTGCTCGTAGCAAGAGCCGCCTGAGCGCCAAGATCAAGGCCCTGAAGAGCGCCTAATCAGCTCGATTCAGGCAAAAAAACCGGCCATCTGGCCGGTTTTTTTTATGGACGAGCGATTATCACACAATCACCAGATTGTCCCGGTGGATCATCTCCTCGCCTGACATATAGCCAAGGATCTCGGTAATCCGGTCACTGGAACGGCCGGCAATAGCCCTGGCTTCGTCGGCGTCGTAATTAACCAGCCCCCGGGCGACTTCACGACCACTCTGGTCGAAGCAGGACACCATCTCGCCACGGCGAAACTGCCCCGACACACCTTTAACACCCACCGGCAGAAGACTGCGGCCACCCAGGCACAGCACTTTCACCGCACCATCATCCAGAGTCAGCCTGCCACGGGTCTGCAGGTGGCTGGCGAGCCATTGCTTTCGGGCAGCAATCCGGCCCTGCTCCGGCAATAACAGAGTACCGATTACATCACCCTGCCGCAGGCGACCAATCACGCCCTCAATGCGACCACCAACAATGACGGTGAAAGCCCCAGACCGGGCAGCAAGCCGCGCAGCACGCAACTTTGTCTGCATGCCGCCGCGCCCGAGAACACCGGCGCCGCCACCCGCCATGGCATCCAGTTCGCGATCGCCGGCCCTGCGCTCGGTCACCAGACAGGCATCCGAATGCTTCCTGGGATCCTTGTCAAAGAGGCCCAGCTGGTCAGTGAGGATAATCAGGCCATCCGCCTCAATCAGATTGGCAACCAGGGCGCCCAGGGTGTCGTTATCGCCAAACCGGATCTCGTCGGTAACCACAGTGTCGTTTTCGTTCACAATGGGCACGACACCCAGGTTCAGCAGGGCCCTGAGGGTTCCCCGGCCATTCAGATAGCGCTTGCGGTCGGAGAGGTCGTCATGAGTCAACAGAATCTGGGCGGTATGGATATCGTGCCGTTTGAACTGGGCCTCCCAGGTCTGCACCAGACCCATCTGACCAACCGCCGCAGCAGCCTGCAACTCATGGAGCTGCTCTGGCCGGACAGTCCAGCCAAGACGACTCATTCCCTCGGCGACGGAACCAGAGGAAACGACAACCACCTCCACGCCATCTTCAATAAGCTCGGCGATCTGATCCACCCACAAACCCAGGGCCGCCACATCCAGGCCACGGCCATCGTTGGTCAGCAAA
>NZ_DDOI01000092.1:24111-24278 GCF_002341575.1 Marinobacter sp. UBA2498
CATCGTAATCATCATCGTCAAAGTCGTCGTCATCGTCCTCTTCGCGGGCCGCGCGGCGTGCCTGACGCTCGGCTTCAATACGGGCGCGAGCTTCGTCGTCCATCTGCCGGCGACGTTGGGCCTCCCGCTCCGCGAATTCCCGATTCTGGGCCTCTTCCTCAGCCTGC
>NZ_DDOI01000069.1:0-184 GCF_002341575.1 Marinobacter sp. UBA2498
AAGCTGTCCGATCCGAGTTCAGCCAAGATCCTGCCGAACACCATTTCCAAGGAGCCCCTGGGCCCGGTTGTTCGCCAGGGTGACGATCAGTGGTTCAACATCGTCAAGTGGGTGCTCTCCGTGCAGATCAATGCCGAAGAGCTGGGCGTGACCAGCGCCAACGCCGACGACATGCTGAAGTCCG
>NZ_DDOI01000069.1:290-1210 GCF_002341575.1 Marinobacter sp. UBA2498
GCCGACGACATGCTGAAGTCCGACAACCCGAATATCCAGCGCCTGCTGGGTACCGATGGCGACATGGGTGCCAAGCTTGGACTGCCGGATGACTTCGGTTATCAGGCCGTGAAACTGGTTGGCAACTACGGTGAAATGTATGACCGCAACGTAGGACCGGATACCCCGCTGGGACTGGATCGCGGAATCAACGCGCTCTGGACTGAAGGCGGTATCATGTATGCGCCGCCGGTCCGTTAAGACCTGAAGGCATACGGCGAAGTCTCCTGTGGGAGGCTTCGCCGTTATCTCTGATGCTGTAAACCACAGGGAAGCTCTTCAGGACAATCCATGAAAAAACAAACAATCGATACCCGACCTGCAGGGCCCAAGCCCTGGTACGACCCCCGGGTCCGCTCACTCTTCTTTCAGGCGATAGCCATTGCCCTCGTGTTCTGGGGCGGATGGATTCTCGTCGATAACACGCTTTCCAACATGGAAAGCCGTGGCATCAGCACCGGTTTCGGTTTTCTCGGTGAAACCGCCGGGTTCGGCATCATCATGAATCTGGTGCCTTATGATGCAACCATGTCTTATGGCCGAACCTTCTGGGTTGGTCTAACCAATACATTGCTTGTTTCCGCGATGGGTGTCGTTGCCGCCACCATTCTCGGTTTCATCATTGGTGTTGCGCGACTCTCGAGTAACTGGCTTGTGGCCAAAATGGCGCTGGTTTACATCGAAGTGATCCGCAACATACCGCTGCTTCTGCAGATTTTCTTCTGGTACTTTGCCGTACTCAGCAATCTTCCGTCACCACGCCAGAGTGTTGATGTCGGTGGAGCGCTGTTCCTGAACAACCGGGGCCTTTACCTGCCAGATCCAGTGACCCAGGAGGGTTTCGGAATTGTCTGGGGCGGTATTCTGCTTGCCATCGCTGC
>NZ_DDOI01000069.1:1276-1719 GCF_002341575.1 Marinobacter sp. UBA2498
GTCGTCGGGATTCGGATATGGGCGAAAAAACGCCAGTTGGCGACCGGACAGATCTTCCCGACCTTCAAGGTCGGCGTGGCAATTCTGGTGCTGGTACCGATAATCTCTTATCTCGTGGCCGGTCGGCCTCTTGAGTGGGATTTGCCAGCGCTCAGGGGCTTCAACTTTGGCGGGGGAATTACCATCATTCCGGAGTTGGCGGCTCTGTGGATTGCACTGTCGCTGTACACCGCCAGCTTCATCGCTGAAATCGTGCGCTCCGGTATTCTGTCGGTCAGCAAGGGACAAACCGAGGCCTCCAAGGCTTTGGGGCTGCCCAATGGTCTTACCCTCAGGTTGGTGGTGATACCGCAGGCCATGCGGGTCATCATTCCGCCGCTCACCAGTCAGTATCTGAATCTGGTGAAAAACTCCTCCCTGGCAACGGCCATCGGTTACCCGGA
>NZ_DDOI01000069.1:1816-2471 GCF_002341575.1 Marinobacter sp. UBA2498
CTCGTGGCGGTCTTCATGGGCACCACGCTGAATCAGACGGGGCAGGCCGTCGAGGTTGTCGCCATTACCATGGCGGTATATCTGACCATCAGTCTGCTGATCTCGTTGTTCATGAATATTTACAACCGGGCTGTGGCCATTAAGGAGCGATGATGACCGAGTCAACCATGAAAGCACCCAAGAAGGCGCTCCGTCCGGTCAAGTGGATGCGGGAGAACCTGTTCTCCGGCTGGTTCAACACGGTATTGACGCTGGGTGTGGCCTATCTGCTGGTGACCAGTGTAGGGCCTTTGCTCAACTGGTTTTTCCTCGACGCCAACTTTGTTGGCAGTGATCCGAGCGCCTGTACGGGAGCGGGTGCCTGCTGGCTGTTTATCAGCCAGCGTCTGAATTTCTTTATCTACGGATTCTACCCGGATGAACTGCAGTGGCGGGTCGACGTGATGTTCCTGCTGCTGGCGGTTTCCTTTGTACCCCAGTTCATCGAGCGGTTCCCCGGCCGCAAGTGGCTCGGGCTGTTCGGTATCTTTGGTTTGCCCATTGTTGGCTACTTCCTGATTCCCGGAGGCAGTTTCGGCCTGGAAGAAGTGCAGAGCTCGAAATGGGGCGGCCTGATGCTGACCCTGATCCTGGCTTACATCGGGATTATTGCGTC
>NZ_DDOI01000069.1:2672-2915 GCF_002341575.1 Marinobacter sp. UBA2498
CGGTGATGCTGCCGCTGTTTCTCCCGGAAGGTGTGAACTTCGAGAAACTGGCCCGGGCGCTGATTGGTATAACCCTGTGGCAGTCCGCTTACATGGCGGAAGTGATTCGCGGTGGCCTGCAGGCCATTCCCCGGGGCCAGTATGAGGCTGCCGATGCTCTGGGGCTGGGATACTGGCGCAAAATGGGGCTGGTCATCCTGCCGCAGGCTCTGAAGATGGTTATTCCGGGTATCGTGAACACCT
>NZ_DDOI01000069.1:3044-3583 GCF_002341575.1 Marinobacter sp. UBA2498
TGTTCAAGGACACCACGCTGGTGTTGATTATCGGCCTCTTCGATATCCTCGGCACAGTCCAGTCCACGGTTACCGATCCGGCCTGGCAGAATGTTGCCATTGAGGGCTATGTATTTGTGGCGTTCTGTTTCTGGGTCTTCTGCTTCGGCATCTCCAGATACAGCCAGAACCTTGAACGAAAACTAGACACTGGTCATAAGACCTGACGGGTAATCCTATGACAGACCAAACACAAACCTCAGAAATGCAGACCCCGCCGAAGGACCAGCCGGGAAAAAAACCGGGGATTATCCGGGTTGAGGGCATGCACAAGTGGTACGGGGACTTCCATGTTCTCAAAGATCTCAACCTGACCGTTGATCAGGGCGAGAGAATTGTCATCTGTGGGCCATCCGGCTCGGGAAAATCCACCTTCATCCGTTGCATCAACCGGCTGGAGGAGCATCAGCAGGGCAAAATCATTGTTGATGGTATCGAGCTGACCGATGATGTCCGCCACATTGATACGGTTCGGCGGGAAGTCGGCATGGTGTTTCAGC
>NZ_DDOI01000069.1:3678-3870 GCF_002341575.1 Marinobacter sp. UBA2498
GCATGGTGTTTCAGCACTTCAACCTCTTCCCGCACCTGACCGTCCTGGAAAACTGCTGCCTGTCGCCGATCTGGGTGCGAAAAACGCCCCGAAAGGAAGCGGAGGCATCAGCGATGGAGTACCTTGAGCGGGTCAAGATCCCGGATCAGGCTAACAAATTCCCGGGGCAGCTTTCGGGCGGCCAGCAACAGC
>NZ_DDOI01000069.1:4002-4553 GCF_002341575.1 Marinobacter sp. UBA2498
CCGGAGATGATCAAGGAAGTGCTGGACGTAATGATTGAATTGGCGGGAAGCGGTATGACCATGCTCTGCGTAACCCATGAGATGGGTTTTGCCAAGACGGTGGCGGACCGTGTGATTTTCATGGACGGTGGCGAGATCGTGGAGCAGGCGCCTCCCCACGAGTTCTTTACCAACCCACAGGAAGCCAGAACTCAGAAGTTCCTCCAGCAGATACTCGCGCACTGAAACCAAGAATAAAAAAAGCCGGGCATTTGCCCGGCTTTTTTACAACGGCTCCTTGAATAGCTCGGGCTCCTTGCCTGGCTCTGCCTCAAGCCACCAAACGTTCTTGTCCCAGTCTCCCAGTACAATACGCTTTGCCGGCGACCCGTTGGCCGTCAGTTCATGAACCGCGGGGCGATGGGTGTGGCCATGGATCATTCGCTGGACACCGTGCGTTTCCAAGTCCTTGACCACTTCCTCGGGGGTTACGTCCATGATGAACTCCTCCTTGCCCTGATTTTTCGCCATGCTGATTTCCCGTAGCTGGCGGGCCATTTGCTGGCGGTCTT
>NZ_DDOI01000069.1:4621-4832 GCF_002341575.1 Marinobacter sp. UBA2498
CAGGGGGCGCTGGAGTATCATCTGCTGCCACTGCGGGTTACGCATGTTGGCCCGGAACTTCTGGTATTCCACATCGGCGGTGCACAGGCTGTCGCCATGCATCAGCAGGGTAGGGGTACCGTACAGATCAATCACCGTCGGATCGTCCAGCAGCGTTGCGCCGGCCCGGTCGCAGAAGTCCTGGCCGATCAGAAAGTCCCGGTTGCCGTGC
>NZ_DDOI01000121.1:0-11117 GCF_002341575.1 Marinobacter sp. UBA2498
CGGGATTAGTTGACCACTACAGGGTCATCATGAATGTTACAACCATTGGCATTGATCTGGCGAAAACTGTGTTCAGTATTCACGGCACCAATCAAGACGGCAAGGCCGTGGTTCGTAAACGGCTCAATCGCCCTAAGCTGCTGGCGTTCTTCGCGTAACTGCCACCGTGCCTGATCGGCATGGAGGCCTGTTCCGGTGCCCATTACTGGGCTCGGGAGTTAACCAAACTTAGCCACGATGCTTGGATCACGTACTCACCAATGTTCGCTATTGTTTAATTGCGTCCCCTGCTTACAAGGCTTGTTGTTTGCCTCCAATCTTTCCGTTCCAGCGAGACTATTCCAAACTCCGAGTCGGACGCCGAATTTAGCACTTTGTGTGGAAGCCCAGGCCAGCGCCCTATTCTAGAATCAACTTTAAGTTTGTTTAGCACTTTGTGTGGAAATCGTGCCGTAACCCTCTGATTCTCTGTTTCACGGGTTTAGTACTTTGCTTGGTCGTCTATTCGGCCAACAAGGAACCCGCCGCACGCGGGTCCCCCCCTTGTTTAGCCACTGGCTATGACACAGCCTGTAATGCCATGCGTTCGCCCGTATCCCTTGTGCCACGTGGCTTTCAGGGGTTTTCAGGCTTGAATACTGGGCCGTAATTTAAGGGGGGCGGCCGATTTTGGAGTTTGTACCCCCCCCTATTAGACGGAGGGTGGTTGGCCGAGATTCAGTGTTAACAAGTGGTACTGAGCTGCGCACTGTCGCAGATATCAAACACAGTCAGAAATCATCCATACGGCCAATCTGGCGGGCCAGGCGCTTGGTTTCATTCTCTCCCAAGGTCAGGAGCGACTGGAGCAGCTCCCGTGCTTCGGGAATTTCGGCTTTTTCGACAAGGGTCTGATAGAGATCAAGAATTTGCTCGTGGACGTCGAACACTTCACGGCAGATGCCAGCAATATCAAGCCTCACGTATGGCTCGTCGCAGGTCCGATGGGTTTTTATGGGATCATGAGATAGATAATCGTAAACGCGACTCTCCAATGCCTTCGCATCTCCCTGGCGCTCAAACTCCCTCACAATGCGCTCGATTTCAGATTCATGGGTGGCCAGATAGTCCAACAGGGCCCTTGCCTGCTTGTCTTCGTGCTTTGTTTCACAATGGGACAGACACCGCGCCAAGTGCGAGTGGAGCTTGCTCGTCCAGTCAATTAGCTCTCCGAGTGTTTTGATATCCATACGGGCTCATCCCTCGCGGAAGGTATACTTTAAAAAATACACTTAAACGCTGTTTCCGAACAGGGGCCTTTACTCGACTCCAATGCACTCCACCGGGCATAGCGAACGCAATGACCCCCGCACCCAGGCCGATGCAGCCAATGGCAAATTGTTCGCTCATCACCGCGCTTTGCACTGCGTCCGGCCCAGCAGCAGAGCTCATCCGGCCTACCGGTGATCCTTCTCGTAACGCCGACGCAGTAACATTGAGTTACCAATGACCGAGAGCGAGCTGACAGTCATCGCCACTACACCAATCATCGGATGCAGCAGCCCCGCCGCAGCTATAGGAATAGCCGCAGCGTTGTATCCACTGGCCCATAGGAGGTTCTCAACGATCTTTTTGAAGGTCGCACGTGACAGCACCATGGCGTCAACAACACCAGATAATTCGCCACGGACCAGGGTAACGTCAGCAGCTTCGATAGCCACATCCGCACCAGCGCCTATGGCAATGCCTACGTTAGCCTGTTTGAGTGCCGGGGCGTCGTTAATGCCATCACCCACCATGGCAACATGATTGCCGTACTTTTCCTGCAGTTCCCGAATGGCATCCACCTTACCTTCCGGCAACACCCCGGCGCGAACCTCGTCGATGCCTACTTCGCGGGCAACCGCGTTGGCTGCACGCTCGTTGTCACCAGTCATCATCACAACATACAGTCCTTGCTCGTGCATGGCCCGAATGGCGGCCACCGATTCGTCCTTGAGCGTGTCGGCTACCGCGACAATGCCGTAGGCCTTGCCGTCACGGGCAACAATAACGGCAGTTCTGCCCTGATCCTCAAGGTCGGAAAGACTCTTGTCCAGGGCCTCCAGTCCATTAACGCCCTGCTCTTCCAGCAAGAGGCGGTTACCAATCAGCACGGTGCTCTCACCGACCCTTCCCGAAACACCTCTGGCGCCGGTGGAGCGGAAATCAACAACGTTCCCGGGTTTGATTCCACGTTCCCGGGCACCGTCCACAATGGCACGGGCGATGGGATGCTCAGAAGCATTTTCTACCGCGGTGGCAAGCTCCAGCAGTTCGGTCTCCGAAACGCCGTCGGCGGGTACTACATCGGTAAGCTTCGGCTCACCCCTGGTAATGGTGCCCGTTTTATCGAGGACCATTACCTTGACGTCCTTGAAGGTCTGAATGGCCTCTCCAGAACGAATCAGGATGCCCCGCTCGGCGCCGACGCCCGAACCCACCATCAGCGCAGTCGGCGTTGCCAACCCCAATGCACAGGGGCAGGCAATTACCAGCACAGCAATAGCCGCCAGGATAGCCAGCACCGGCGTGGCCGCCGTCGGGTCTACCCACGGCAGGAAAGCGGCGCCCCATTCAAGGATTGGTCGGAGTGTATCGCCTGCAAACAGCCAGACCACAAGACTGCCCAGGGCAATAACAAGAACCAGCGGCACGAAGCGACCGGTCATGCGGTCAGCAAACTCCTGGATTGGCACCCTGGAGCCCTGAGCCTCGTCGATCAGTTTCACCACCTGGGCCAGAAAGGTATCACCACCAACACGGGTAGCCTTGACTCTCAGGCGACCTTCCTTGTTGATGGTGGCACCAATAACCGTGTCTCCCGTGCTTTTGTATACCGGGACAGACTCGCCAGTGGCAATGGATTCATCCAGATGACTCTCACCATCCACCACTTCACCATCAGTGGGCACCTTGTCACCGGGCCGGACAATCATGATGTCGCCTGGAGCCAAATCCTTCACGGGAATTTCGACCTCTTCCCCTTCCCGTTCCACGCGGGCGGTCTTAGCGCCGAGGGTGAGCAATTTCCGGATGGCCTCCGAGGCCTTGCCCTTGGCTTTTGCTTCCAGGTACCGACCAAGCATATGGAAGGTCATGATGGTAACGGCCATTTCGATGAAAGAGGTCATCGGATAGACAAAGCCCACCAGACCAATCAGGTAGGGGGGAAGGCTGCCCATGGAAATGAGCACATCCATGTTGAAGGTGCCATTCTTCAGTGAACGCCAGGAAGCCTTGTGGGTAGCGGCACCGCCATAAAAAAACACTACCGGGAAGCCGAGCACTGCAATAATAGCCAGATACCCCGGAATGGGCTGCCAGAACATATGAAACATCATCAACACCATGATCAGTGTTGTCGGTACCGCAGCGATCCAGAACCTGCGTAATGCAAGCTTCAGATAGGCCTCTTCAACGGCCGAGTCCTCCTCCTGACTGGCATCTCCCTCAAGAGCGACAGCAGCAACATCATATCCGGCGCCCTCTATCAGCTCTTTCAGCTCATTTTCTGTCGGCCCATCCGAGCCGACTACCACGCTCACTGTGTGATTGGCTATGTTGGTTGACGTCGTCTGCACGCCGTCGTGTCGCGCAAGCGTACTCTTGATAATACCCGCACAATGGTCGGACCCCATTCCGGGTACCGTGACCCTGAAAGTCCTGCCACCCACTTCCCTCACGGAGGCCACATCGTAACCGGCACCCTCCACAGCGTGTTTTAAGGCTTCCCCGTCAGGCCCCGACGCAAGGGAGCGAACACTCACCTTATGTTTGGCAATGTTAGTCTCTATCTGGTCGATTCCGTCCAAGCGGCCAATCGTTTTGTTGATAATGCCGGCGCAGTGGTCTGACCCCATTCCCGGCACAATCAGCTCAAGGTCCCTTTGCCTTTGCGGTGCCTGTGTTTTCGTACTGTTCATCAAGATCTCCCGTCATTGTTTCTGTTGCTTGGCCAGTCACTGAACGCTATGAAATAAAGTAATACGAGATTGACGATGGGAATCAGTATCAGGAAGCCCATCCAGCCCGGATACCCGGTACGCTGGCAAATACGCCAGGCCGGAATCACAACTACAATGGCAATCACCAGCATCCACAGCCAGTGCCCTGCCCACATGGTGTTGCCAAACATATTATCTTCCATCATAGCACTGCCCTCCACGTCGAATGCCGGTTAATGGTGATCATGAGCATGAGATTCCTCATCTCCCGATTGCCGGGAATTCTCGGACTTTTTCAAAAAAATCTGCTCTGCCACTGCAATAACGATCATGGTGGCCACCGCAACACCGATGACAAACGGGTCCGTATTCAGCTTGACCCACACAAAGCCCCCAAGAACGAGCAAATCCAGCAAAATGGCCATGACTGGCACCCAGGCGCTGGCCTTCACGTCTTCGCGTAGATAACGAAGAACACCCCAGTGAATCGCAACATCCATTACCAGGTAGAACACGATACCCAGCGCAGCAATCCGGGAGAGGTCAAAAAAGGTCGTCAGGACCAGCCCCAGGACCACTGTATAAACCAGGGTGTGCTTCTGAATACTGCCTGGCATGCCGAAATGCCGGTGGGGGACCAGTTTCATTTCCGTCAGCATCGCCAGCATCCGGGACACCGCAAAATGCTGGCCAGAATGCCTCCGGCAGTAGCCATCATGGCAATGGCAACGGTGAACCACACGGCGTACTCCCCCAGTGCCGGGCGGGCGGCGGCGGCAAGGGAGTAGTCCTGTGTCTCGATAATCTCGGCCAGGGACAAGTTGCTGGCAACAGCAAAACCAACCAACGTATAGATCACCACGCAGGCTGCAATGGAAATAATGATCGCCCGTCCTACGTTCCGCTTGGGGTCTATTACTTCGGAGCCGCTGTTGGTAATGGTGGTGAAGCCCTTGAAAGCTAGAATTCCGAGCGCGGTTGCTCCAAGGAAGTTGCCCACAGTTCCGGCCTCTCCGGGATTCGAGAAGTCAACCGATATGGAGTCGGCGACCCATACCCCCACCAACCCGAAAATCAGTATGCCGCCGATTTTCAGGACGCCGATAAAGGAAGCCACACCCTGAATCATCCGGTTACCCAGCAGATTTATGAGAAACGCTGCCAGGATCAGTGACACCCCGAGAATGGGCACCATTCGCCCGCTTTCGTCGCCACCGAAGAGCTGCATGGTGTAGGAGCCGAACGTGCGGGCCAGAAAACTCTGGGCGATCACCATGGAAAAGTACATCAGCAAGGCGTTAAATGCGGTCGGCAGCCGGTTTCCGTAGGCCTTGTGTAAGTACATGCCGATACCGCCCGCAGACGGGTACGCATCGGAAATTTTGATGTAGGAATAAGCACTGAAGCTGACGATCACGGCGGCCGCCAGAAACGCCAGGGGGAACAGAACGCCCGTCATCTGTGCCATCTGTCCGGTCAACGCAAAAATACCAGCGCCTATCATGACGCCGGTACCCAGCATGACGGTTCCTGGCAGGGTGAGACTGCCTTCCTGATAGCGAGTGGTTCTGTCTTGCTCCCTGCTCATTCAACCTCCGGTTATTGTCGTTTCTATTTACGCTTCATAGGTGGAATTTTGGAACAGCAAAACGGATCATGTTTTGCGTTGGCCCGAACATTGTCGTCTGTAAACCGACACCACGCCAGTTTCCGCTGGGTCCACCACCCGGCCTGCAACCCGCCTCCGTGGGTTTTGATCAGTTCCATTAACTCGTCAAGAGACCAATGGGTTCCATCGTAGACGACATGCAGCTGGTTGTTCGGTTTGCGCTCGGCAAAATCAACACAGGGATGATGGTTGAGTTCATGGATGAAATCGCCCCACTGACTCTCGCCAAATCACTCACCATTTTGGCACGTAGATGCCGGTGAGGTGAGGAGGAGTCCATCCCATTGATTCAGGTTACTGATGAAAATGAATAATCACGGTAATCCTGATGCCTATGCGCCGTATCCTCTTGGCCGTGTAGCGACAAACGTCAGGCACTCACCCAACCGATCTCATTGTACCCGGCGTCGAAAGACCCAAAGGGAGAAAATAAACAGCGTGACACCGATTACCAGCAAGGCGAGAGCCTCATCCCAGAGAACCGCCAGGCCGGCGCCTTTGAGGAAAATACCGACGATGATATCCATGTAATAACGCAGTGGACTCAGCAGGGAGAGGCTTTGCAGGAAAGGCGGCATGGCTTCTACCGGCGTCAAACTGCCCGACAGGAACATCAGCGGGAAAAGTCCGAAAAAGGAGAGCAGCAACGCCTGCTGAAGGGTCCGGCTGTAGGCGGCAATCAGTACGCCCAGCGCAATCGCACTGAGCAAAAAGATGGCGGTCAGCACCAGAAATAAAAGCAGACTGCCCTGAAGGGGCACATCAAAGACTCTGACAATCACCAAACTCGGAAAGATGGACAGTACGCCCATGATCAGCGTGGGTGTGACCTTGGCCAGGAACAGTTCCAGGGTGGAAATGGGCGTCACCAGCAGCTGCTCGATAGTGCCTCGCTCCTTTTCCCGGACAATAGAGGCGGCCGGGTGAATAACGCCCACCATCATACCGGCCAGAGCAATCATCGATAACACGATAAAACCCGATGTTGTCAGATCGGGGTTATACCAGATACGGATCAGGGGTACCGCGACCCCCTTCTTCCCGGCAGCAGGGAGCGCTTCGCGCTCCTGGCGCTGGACGATCTGCAGAGCATCATTGACGGCATTGGCGGCAATGTTGGAATTGGTGCCGTCCTGGAGCAACTGGAGCTGAGCACTCTTGCCAGCGAGAAGAGCACCTTCGAACCCGGCGGGAACGACCAACACCATGGTGGCATCGCCTTTCTCCAGGAGGTCAGTGGCGGTTGCCACACGGGTTTCCTGAAATTTCAGGTCGAAGGTTTCGCTCACCGCAAATTTCTGGATCAACGAGCGACTCAAGGCGCTGCGATCCTCGTCCACCACCGCCAGGGGCAGGTGGCTTACATCAAAACTGAGCGCAACGGCACAAATGACGACTTCAATGGTGTAAAGCCAAAGTATCAGGGTCAGTATCAACCGGTCACGAAAGAACTGCACGAGCTCCTTGCGCAACAAACCAAATAAGGCAATTCCCATCAGGCCACCTTCTGCTTCATTCGCCAGGCCGCGAAGACAAATACCAGGACCGTATAGACGATCAACATCATCAGATTTGGCAGAACGGCTTCAAGGCCGGCTGATTTCAGTACGATGCCCCGGGAGATTTCCATAAAATAACCGGCAGGGAAAAGCCAGCTATACAGTTGCAGGGCAAGAGGCATGGTGAACAGAGGGAACAGAAAACCGGAAAACAAAAACGACGGCATCAAGGTGACAATCAGCGTTATCAACATGGCCGCCAACTGGGTACGGACCAGGGATGAGACCAACAGGCCGATACCCACCGTGGTCAGCACATAAACGAAAGCGGACGTCAGCAGCAGTATCGGGCTGCCGGCAATGGGGACCTGAAACCAGGCAAACCCCACCACCATGACCATAAGAATCTCCAGGAAAGCCACCAGACCGTAGGGCACCAGCTTGCCGACAACAAACTCGGTTGAGGTGACCGGCGATGCATAGATCTGCTCAATCGTACCGGTCTCTTTCTCACGCACGATCGCCAGGGCGGTCAGCAGGGGTGGGAACGCCATCAGGATCACGGCAAATAACCCGGGGATGACGAAATTGACGCTGCGCAGGGAGGGATTGAACCAGACCCTGGCCTGGACCCGGACGGCGCTCTGACGCGGGGCGGGGAAATTTGCGATTACCGCCTCGGCATAGGCCGATGCCAATCGACCCAGAACAGGATAGCCGCCGTCCACGATCACCTGGACAGGCGCCTCGTCGCCTCTGAGCAGTTGCCGGGCCAAGCCGGCTGGAATCACCACGCCCATGCTGATGGTCGAGCTTTGCAGTGCCGACTCCAGATCGCGGAGATCGGTCGTTTTCTGCTCTAATTGAAAATACCGCGAGCTGTCGAAACGGGCTGACAGGTCGCGGCTTGCCGGCGTGTTGTCCAGATCGTAAATGCCCACGGCAACCTGTTCCACATCCAGATTGACCGCATAGCCGAACAGAAAAAGCATGATCAGCGGCATGATCACGGCCAACGCAATGGTAACCGGGTCGCGAATCAGCTCGCGACTTTCCTTGACGATGAGGGCTCCAAGCCGATGAGCCTTCATGGTCCCAACGCCCGGGAATTGGCCGTTCCCGCCTGTTCTATGGCCGCCGTGAAGAGCATCTCCACCGTGGCGTCGGCTTCGAGGCCGAGCGAATGATTCAGCGATGATCGGCTACCGTGTGCAAGCAGCCGCCCGTCCAGCATTAACGCCAAACGATCACAATAGGCCGCTTCCTCCAGGTAGTGGGTAGTGACCAGCACGGTCATACCGCTGGCGGCCAGCTCACGGATAACCCGCCAGAAACGGTACCGGGCGACGGGATCGACACCCGAGGTGGGCTCATCAAGGAACAAGACCCGGGGCCGGTGAAGCAGGCTGCAGGCCAGCGCCAGACGCTGGCGCAAGGCACTTGAAAGATCACCGGTGAGCTTGTCGGGAATATCTGTCAGCCCCGTTACTTCCCTGGCCCAGTCGATCGCAGCCCGCGCCGCGCCTCCGGCCAGGCCGTAGGCATTGGCAAAGAAGCGGAGATTCTCCCAGGGGGTCAGTTCCAGATAGAGTGAAAACCGTTGTGACATATAACCAATTTGCCGGCGCAATGCGGTGCTACCCCCGCCGGAGCTCACCCCGGCCACCCGGGCGTTGCCCTCATCGATGGCCACCAGCCCGCACAAGGCCCTGATCAGGGTTGTCTTGCCCGCCCCGTTGGGCCCCAGCAACGCAAGCAGTTCGCCAGATGGCGCCTCGAAACTCACCCGGTCAACGGCCTTGAAATGTCCGAAGCGGACGCTCAGGCCGGTGGCCACCAGCCCTTCCTCTTTTCCCCTGTCTTGCCGGGCCAATTCCGGAAACTGCTGCTCGCCGGCCCTCCTGTCCGTCCGCAGCACAAACAGATCCTCGAGCCGGGGCTCGGCCGCCGCCAGGTGGGTTCCCTCGGGCAATAACTCGGCGAGCTGGTTTTCAGCGATGTCCGCGTTCATCACCAGTCGCAGGTGATCCGGCAACCACTGCACTGAATGGACGCTGTCAATTTGAGCCAGGATGCCGGACAACTCCCGCAAGCCTCGTCCGGTATCTCCAGCATTTACAGTGAACACCCTTCCGGCGGCGGGCCTCAGCAGCTCTTCCAGCGACCCATCCGCAAGAACGCGGCCCTGTTCCAGCAGCAGTATCCTGTCGCAGCGCTCCGCCTCGTCCATGTAGGAGGTAGCCACAACCATGGTCAGGCCCTGCGACCGGAAGCGGTCGAGCATGGTCCAGAGATGGCGCCGGGACAGGGGGTCGACGCCGAGCCCCGGTTCGTCAAGGATCAGCAGCTCCGGTTCATGGACCAGATTGGTACATAGCGACAACTTTTTCTGCATGCCACCGGACAGTTTGGCGGCGGGCCTGTCAGTAAAGCGGCCAAGCCCCGACATGGATAGCAACCTTTCTGAACGCTCCCGATAGAGTTCGTCGGGCACATCCCGGATGCGAGCGGCAAAGCTCAGGTTTTCCTTGACGCTGAGTCGATCGTAAAGCGTAAATCCCTGGGACATATAGCCAATCCGGGCAGCAACCTGCTTGGCCTCACGACGGGTATCGAAGCCCAGGACCCGGCATTCCCCCACAGTGGGGTCCAGGATGCCAGCCAACATCTGTAACAGCGTCGTCTTGCCAGCGCCATCAGCACCGACAATGCCCACTCGTTGGCCGCGATCAACGGAAACATCCAGTGGCTCGATGACAACATTGTCTCCGAATTGGCGGCCAAGGCCTTTGGCGACGATGGGTTCCGGGGAAGACATGACGGCTCAGCGCGCCGGAACCGAGAGGGTCGCTGGCCACTCGGCGTCCGGATCCCAGCGAATCCAGGCATCTGCCGGCATACCCGGTTTCAGAGCATCGGCCGGATTATCCAGCACCAGGGTAACGCCATAGACCATCCGAACTCTCTCGTCGGGCATGTGGACATCGCGGGGGGTGAACTGGGCGAAATCGTCAATCCTGCCGACTTTGGCGGAAAAGTCCCCGGGCAAACCGTCCACGCGGATTCTGGCGGGATCCCCCAAGCTGATCCGGTTGAGGATATCACCGGGGACATAGACCTTGAGTTCGAGCTGCTGCAGATTCACCATCGTGGCCAGCGGCTGGCCGGTATCGACAACCTCTCCCGTCTCCACCGCCCGGATCAGGATGGTTCCGGAGAGCGGCGCGGCAACCTCCGCTTTGTCCAGTTGCGATTCAGCCAGTGCCACCTGCGCCGCCCTTGCAGCCACCTGTTCTTCGGCGGCATCCTTCTGCCGCTGGAGAGACTCAAGTCGGCCCCGGGCCTCACTGACGGCATTTTCCGCCTGATCCAGATCACTCGAGCTGGCCAGATTGCGGGACCGCAAGTCCCGGATCCGCTGCCGTTGTTTCTCGGCATTCTTGAGATGATGACGCCAGGTGGTGATTTGGCTGTCGAAGCCGTCACGGACTTCCCGCGCCGAGGCCAGCTCGGCCTGTGCCGAGCGCAGGCGGTCTCTGGCATCGGCGGGGTCGATCACGGCTACCGTGTCGCCAGCCGAAACCTTGCTGCCTTCCGCGAGATGGTGCTCGATGACCCGACCGGCCACTTCGGCCGCGATCCGCACTTCCCGCCCCTCGATATGGCCATTGCCATAGACGATTCCCTGCGGCAAGGGCTCTTCCCCAAACAGAACAAAAACCCCATAAGAACCGCCGGCGAGCACCAACACCGCTATCAGAGACCAGAGCCAGGATTGGGATTTCACCAAACACTCCTTATGACATTACTGTTCAGGTTGGAGCCGGGATCAGGGCCACTGCCTCTCACTCCAGCCAATGAGATCACCCACTCTAGCACACGGCAGCCGCCGCGTCCAAGGTCGTTGCCGGATCTTAAGCGGCTCATTCAGGTCGCCCTCGAAGATGGCCGTCAGGGCATCGTCAAAGACGCAAAATGGATTGG
>NZ_DDOI01000137.1:0-1458 GCF_002341575.1 Marinobacter sp. UBA2498
TTTTCCAGGCCTTGGCTTCATCATCAATGGGCTTCAGCTTTTCCCCGTAGTTGATCTCGCCGGCCTGGTTCAGTTTGTCCATGGGGAAGCCGGCCGCTTCCAGACTCTGGCGCATAAAGCTGGCGGGTACACCGGATACCGCCGGTGTATGGATAATGTCGCCAGACACTGCCTCAATGATCATGTTCCGGTAGGCCTCATCGGCCTGGGACTCGAACGTGTTTATAAAACGGGTACCCAGGTAGGCCAGGTCCGCACCGAGGGCCTGGGCCGCCAGCAGATCCTCACCATGGGATAGCCCCCCGGCCAGCAAAATCGTGCCGCCAAAGACTTCCCGGATTTCATGCACCAGAACGAACGGGTTGATCGTGCCCGCATGGCCACCGGCACCCGCTGCCACGGCAATAATGCCGTCCACACCGGCTTCGGCCGCCTTGCGGGCATGCTTCTGGTTGGTCACGTCATGGAACACCACCCCGCCGTAGCTGTGCACCGCCTCCACCACCTGGCTGGCGGCGCCCAGGGAGGTGATGATAATGGGCACCTTGTGTTTAACACACAGTTCCAGGTCTGCCTGCCAGCGCGGATTGGTCCGGTGCACGATCAGGTTCACGGCGTAGGGCGCCGTTTTTGCTTCCGGATTGGCGCTTCGGAACGCGGCAAGCTCGTCATTCATTTGGATCAGCCAGTCTTCAAAGCCTTCGCTGGTGCGTTGGTTCAAAGCCGGGAAACTGCCAACGATGCCCTGCTTGCAGCAGGCCAGCGCGAGCTCAGGCCCAGAGATCAGGAACATGGGCGCAGCGACGAGGGGTAGGGCGAGCGTATCTTGCAGCGAAGCGGGCAGTGGCATGAGTTTTCCTTAATTTTTGTTGGAACTTTTGTAGGATATAAAGGATCTTAGCGTGCCACGCTCGATCTGAAAACGGTCGCGAGCTAATTAATTCCGGAAACCAGAAACACAATAAGGAGTCCCTCCATGGGTGAAGCAAAACGTCGCAAGGAAACCGGTGCGCCGCCGCCCCAAAAAGGAAAATCAAACAAGCTTTTGTATGCGGGTATCGGACTGCTTGCGCTTGCGGCAGTGCTTCTTGGCGTATTTTTCCTGACCGCTCCACCAAAACCCACGTCTGACGGGCTGCCTGTGGCCGCTCCGAATGCCGAGGACTTCCCCGCCCAGTTGGACCAGTTCGGTGTCTCCGTGGGTCCCGACGACGCACCGGTCGTGGTGCGTGAGTTTGCCGACTATCAATGCCCCGCCTGCGGCAACTTTGCCTCTGCCAGCAAGCAGTTGAAGGAAGAGTATGTGGCTGAGGGCAAGGTTCGCTTTGTCTACTTTGATCTGCCATTACAGCAGCATCAGAACGCCATGCCAGCCGCCCAGGCAGCACGCTGTGCCGGGGATCAGGACGCCTACTGGGCCATGCACGAACGCCTTTACGATTCCCAGACCGAGTGGAG
>NZ_DDOI01000137.1:1711-3483 GCF_002341575.1 Marinobacter sp. UBA2498
CGCCTGACCCGACCGGGCTGGGGTCAACTTTCCGCCGTAGTTGAGCGTGAACTGGCTGATGAGGCGGACTGACGATTTGATCCCCGGGTAACCCCGCACTTGATCGTGAGCCTGAGTTGGTTAAAATTTGCGCCCTCTCAGGCTCCAGCCTTTGATACTTTCAACCAGTTCCGAAACCATGCTCCGGATTTACGGTCCGGCCCGCAGGAGAAAATGATGAGCAACAACGTTGTTGTCTGCGCACTGTACAAGTTCGCAGTCCTGAATGATTATAAATCCCTCCGCCAGCCGCTGCTGGACCTGATGCTCGAGAAAGACGTGCACGGCACTTTGCTGCTGGCGCGCGAGGGCATCAACGGCACCATTGCCGGCAGCCGCGAAGGCATTGATGCCGTGAAAGACTGGATCGCCAGCGACGAGCGGTTCGACGGCATTGATTACAAAGAGTCCTTTGTGGACATCCAGCCGTTCAAACGCACCAAAGTGAAGCTCAAGAAAGAGATCGTCACCATGGGTGTGGACGGTATTGATCCGAAGCGGATTGTCGGCACGTATGTGGATCCGAAAGAATGGAACAAACTGATTTCCGATCCGGATGTGGTGCTGGTGGATACCCGCAACCAGTACGAAGTGGAAATCGGCACCTTTGAAAATGCCGTCAATCCGGCCACTGATACCTTCCGGGAGTTCCCGGAATACGTGAAACAGAACCTGGATCCTTCGAAGCACAAGAAGGTGGCGATGTTCTGTACCGGTGGAATCCGCTGCGAGAAATCCACCGCGTATCTGAAGGAGCAGGGTTTCGAGGAGGTCTATCACCTCAAGGGTGGCATCCTGAAATACCTGGAAGAGGTACCGGAAGAGCAGAGCCTGTGGCACGGAGAGTGCTTTGTTTTTGATGACCGGGTAACGGTTAACCACCGGCTGGAGCGTGGCGATTACGACCAGTGCCATGCCTGCCGCAGGCCGATTACCGAAGAAGACAAGCAGCGCCCCGAATATGAACAGGGTGTGAGCTGCCATCAGTGCATCGAATCGCTGACCGAAGAGCAGAAAGCCCGGTTTGCCGAGCGTGAACGCCAGATGCGTCTGGCAGAGGAGCGGGGCGAAGCCCACGTTGGTGGTGAAGCCGCGCGCATCATTGCCGAGCGCAAGGCCCGGAAAAAGGCTGAAAGAGAACGTCAGGCCCGGAAAAGCCTCGATGGCGAGAGGGCGAGGAGCACCGAGGGCGCCTGACCAACCCCCAAAGGAGACTTCATGGATTTACGACAGGCTGTAGCCATTACCGCAGTTGCAATCGCGCCCTTTGCCAGTGCGCAGGAGGCAGACAACTGGAAGGGCGAAACCGAGCTGGGTGTGTTGATCACCTCGGGCACTACCGAAGAGACCAACATCAAGGGTCGCCTGGGGTTGGTCCATGAAGTCGAATCCTGGCGCAACAGCGGGGAATTCCGAACCAACTACTCCGAGACAGAGGACGAGACCACCACCGAGAAGTACCTCGCTGAGCTGGAGACGAACTACAAGTTCGATAAAAATCAGTACTGGTTTCTGCGGGGATCATACGAAGATGATCGTTTCTCCGGCTACGATTTCGAATCCACGGTAACCACCGGTTACGGTAACCGGGTCTGGACCTCTGGCGAGCGCTCCTTCCTCGATCTCTCGGTCGGTGGCGGTTACCGCTATAATAGACTTGAGATGGTCAACGCCAAGGGCGAGGACACCGAGAAAGAAGCGATTGCCCGCCTGGCGGGAAAGTTTGATTACGC
>NZ_DDOI01000137.1:3541-4043 GCF_002341575.1 Marinobacter sp. UBA2498
GAAAGTTTGATTACGCTCTGACCGCCAACTCCCTGTTCCGGCAGAAACTCAGTACCGAAATCGGCCTGGACGACAGCAACACCGTGACCGAATCGGAAACGTCACTGCAGGCGAACGTGATCGGGAACCTGTCCATGAAAGCCGCGTTCCGGGTGAAGCACCTGTCGGATCCCCCGGTTGGCTCTGAAAACACCGACACCGAAACCTCGCTGTCACTGCTCTATGGTTTCTGATTGAGAGCGTGAATTCGGGGTCAGATGAAAATTTCATCTGACCCCATTTTCATCTGACCCCAATTTTAGACTTCAGACGTTGTTTCTGAGGCCAAGCTCATCCGGGTAGGGGGTCAGGTACTGCTGGGCATGCAGGTAGTCAACCGGCTCCCTCCGCTGTGCCATGCGCAGCAGGGTCATCGGCACCACCAGAGGCACCTCGCCCCGGCGGTAAGCTTCCATCTGTTCCATCAGCACCTTGCGATCTTCGTCACCCATGGAATCCCGCA
>NZ_DDOI01000137.1:4157-6985 GCF_002341575.1 Marinobacter sp. UBA2498
CGCAGGTAGCCCATCAGGTGCTGCATGGCGTTCATGTGTGAACCCCGGCTCACCTTCTTGCTCATGGCCTCCATGAACAGGTGGATGTACCGCTCGGCGATGTCTTCCAGTGGCTCGGATTTCAAGTCCCCCAGCATGGGGCCGAGCTGGCGGTAGATCCTTTCCGAGTGTGCCAGAAGCTGGAACTTGTGGCGGGTATGAAACTCGATCAGCGCCTTGGCGGAGAGCTTGTCGCCGGCCACGTTCTGCATCCAGTCGTCGTAGGCAAACACCCGCTCAATGAAGTTTTCCCGGATCATGTCATCATTGAGGCGTCCTTCCTCCTCCACCGGCATCAGCGGGTAGGCTTGCAGCAGCGCCTCGGCGAACATGCCCCGGCCATCCCGTCGGGTCACGTTGCCTTCCTCGTTATGGACCTTGATCCGCTCCATGCCACAGCTGGGTGACTTGGCCATCAGGATGTAACCGCGCAGGTCCGCCAGGGTGGGCATGATCTGGTCGATAAAGCCCTGCATGGCGTCGGTATGATCCGCTGCCCCTTTGGTTTCAATCAGGCGCAGGCCATCGCTGTACTCGCGCAGGTGGATGGCAGGGCGGGGTACGCCCAGGCCGGCTTCCAGCTCCGGGCAGATGGAGCGGAAATCAAAGTGCTTTGAAAGCACTTGGGTGCAGTAACGGGAATGTTTATGGCCGCCATCATGGCGAACTTCCTTGCCTAGCAGGCAGGTGCTGATTCCGACGGGGATGCCGCTCACGTTAGTCTCCGATAATTCAGTCGGTACGATGGCTAAAACTGTCTTTTTAATACGTGAATTCAGTCTAGCCCGATCAGGTCGCCGCGAAAAACCGTAACCCTACCTATTCCGGGTTGCTTGCTGATCCTTTACGTTTCTTCGCAAACATGGCCAGGCTGGTGGCGTAAATGGTACGAACGTCACTGGCAAACTGCTCCACGGAATAGTCGCTGGCAAACTCCAGGGCCTGGGAGGAAAGCTTGTCACGCAGTTCGTCGTCTTCCAGCAGTTTTTTGACCTGCGCCCGCCACTGGTCCTGTTTCTCCGGCGTCTTGAATCCGTTGAACCCGTACCGAACCACGTCTTCAATACCGCTGGATCGAACCGCTACCACCGGCAAGCCGGCCGCCATGGCCTCCAGGACTACCATGCCCTGGGTTTCAGATATCGAGGCAAACAGGAAGGCGTCACCCAGCCGGTACCAGATAGCCATTTCGTCCGGCGGAACGGCGCCGACCAGGGTGAAGTGCTCTTGAAGCCCAAGGTCTTCAATCTTCTTCTGCAGCCGGTCTTTCTGGTGGCCATCGCCGATCATCAGGAACCGGAACGGCACATCGGTTTCCCGTCTCAGGGCATCAATGGCCTCGATCATGAAGTCGATATTTTTCTCGTTGGAGAGCCGGGAAACGCTGACGAATAGTTTCTCATTCTTAAGCTGCAGCTTCTCCCGCAGTGCCTCAACGTCCTTCTCCTGAACCTCCTGGAATTTGTGGTATTCGATGCCCGTGGGCTGCACGAAGGTTGGTGTTTTTACCCCGATCATCCTCAGGTATTCCTCGGTGGAGTAGGTCGGCACGATCACCCCGTCGCACTTGTTGGCAAAGCGCTTGATCAGGGCGTGGGAAATCAGGTTCCGGAACAGCATGCCGGGCAGGGGCACAAAGTGGGCGTAGTGCTCCAGACGGGTATGGTAGGTATAGATAGCTGGTATCCGGAGGGTGCGCGCCACGAACAGTCCCAGGGACCCAAGCCAGAACGGATGATGCAGGTGGATAATATCCGGCTTGAACGCCCGGACTCGCTTGCGTATCCGACCCAGGAAGATATTGGCCAGCCGGAATTCGCGCTTCTCTCCCATGGCCAGAAGCGAGGGTACCCGCAGCACGTGGGGCTCGGCCTCGGGCTGGCCCTTGTAGCGCGGCGCCACCACAAGCAGTTTGTCGCCCAGCGCTTCCAGACCGCGCCGCAGGCGTTCAATGGAAATCGGCACACCGCCAATGAAGGGCAGGTAGTTGTTGGTGAACATGGCCACCCGCATCGGCTTTTCGAGCCAGGGGGCCGGGTCCAGATCGTAGTCCGGGTAATAGTCCTTGGCGATGAAAATGGCACCATACAGTTTGATGGCAATGGCCGAGAACACCGCGACGATCAGAATAAAGTTGAGGTAACCGGTGTAGAACAGGGAGTAAATAAAGAACCAGAGACTTTCCAGTCGCTTCAGAACCGGGTGCTGGCCCACTTCCAGGCGCTGCAGTCTGTGTGTTACCTCACCATCCGCGTCTACATTCACCTGCACGTAGTGATAGAAACTGGTGTCGTTGTTCATTACCAGGCCACCGGCGCCGCCCGTCGTAACGAAGGTGGTGTCTCCTACCGTCTTTTCCGAATAGAGCGATAGATTGGCGGAAAACACCCGGTCCACGTCATGTTCTTCGATGGCCTGGAGCAGTGCGTCCCGGAACTCGGGCGGCGCCAGGTAATCATCCTTCTGGTCGAACGGGGCATTCTCGTCCGGATGAAGGGGAGGGTGACCGATGAACAGGATCCTCGCCTTCGAAGTGTCCTGGGCCAGCAAATCCTTCAGCCAGCGGATCTGCCAGCGCCAGGGGGTTTTACCGGTGCTGTCCAGGAAAATCAGCCGGCTGTTGCCAGCCTCAATACTGAAGAAATGCGGACCAAAGTGATCGTAGAAACGGAAACTGCCAAAGTCCTCGTACTCGTGGGCGCCAAAGGTCAGCAGATAAGGAATGCCCAGATGGCTCAGGGTGCCGTAGAGCGCCCGGTACTTGTCCTCGCCGCCACCACTGACCGCGT
>NZ_DDOI01000137.1:7036-16458 GCF_002341575.1 Marinobacter sp. UBA2498
CCGCCACCACTGACCGCGTTGCCGGCAGAGACCATAAAATCGAGTCCGGACCGGTTCAGTTCCGGAATAATACGGTCCTCGAAAATCCCCACCGAGTTGTTGATATTGCCCACCACCGCAAAGCTGAAAGGCTCGCCGGGTTGGAGCTGACGATGAAGCTGTTCTACCTGCTCGGTATGAACGCCCTCGAAGTCCTCTGTGAACAGGTTCAGGTAGGTCTTGTAGCCGACCAGCAGCAGCACGACCAACAAGCACAGATAAAACAGAAGCTTGAGTGGGTTGCGGAAAATCATCCGGCTCTCCTGCGATTGGCAACAAGTTCCTTCTGTAGCACTACCAACCCGATGATCATGCCCAGGTAAATGGTCAACAGGCGCCAGCAGACAATGACCAGTATCAGGTGGTTACCCGAGAGGATATCCCGGAAAAAGCTCCCGAAAATACCTTCGGAAATACCGGAAGCACCCGGGGTGGGCGAGAAATACATAACGAACGTTGTGACGACCAGCAGCCCCACCGACACCACATAATCAACACTGTAGTCCAGACTGTGCATCAGCAGCGCCGGGAAACTGAACAAACTGAGCAGAAATACCGCAGTGAACAGAATCGACAGCCACACGAATACCGGGGCGCCGCGCAGGTAATCGCCAAAGCTCCGGGAAAGCCGCAGCATCTCCCTGCGCGCCTTGAATTGCCAGCGTTGATGACGGCGTTCGCTGATCAGGTGAAGCCGGCGTGCGGCGCTCAGCAATCGGGTCAACGGGCCGATCAGCCAGCGGGTCCGGAGCAGCAGAACCAGGAAAAAGCCGAGGTACAACACAATGAGAACTGCCAGAGCGGTGCCGATATCGCCAGTGATGGAATTGCCGTCCAGGGGTTTGAGCGTGAGCAGGAATACCGGCGTCAGCGAAAATATGAACAGCACCGCCAGGATCGTCCGGATCGTGGTCGCAGCCGTCGCACGCCCAATCGGAACGCCATGGTGGCTCAGAAACCAGATCTGGGCGAAACCGCCCCCGGTGGCCATCGGCGTGATGTTGGAAAAGAACAGATTGATAAACACCAGCCGCACCATGGCCGGCAGGGGAAGCCGGTGCCCCAGGGCTCTCAGGGTAAAATAGAGCCGAAGGCCATCCGAGATGAAATAAACCAGCAGAAGGCCAGCCACCGATAACAGGGTTCCCGGAGCGATCAGCCTGGTATCGAAGGTAAGGGTGCGTTCGGCGAACAGATGGTAAACGGCATACAGCCCGGCAGCGGTGAGCGCCAGAAACAACAGACTGAACATCGCCAGTCTTTTTCCAGAAGCGCGCTTTGAATAGCTGATTTCAGTGGAGTCAGTCATGGGCTGCCCGTCAGAGTGAGACGGGCAGTTTACAGGGTAGGGTGTGGTCGGTGTCCAGTGTCGCTGGCGGCGAACCCCATGGATTCCAGGGTCGAGGTTAAGAAGTCAGAGCCTGGTGAATGAGAGACTTCTGGTGCTCCGCAAATTCCCGAATCAACGCCTGCGCCTTAACCGAATCCCGCGCCAGCACCGCCTGCGGCAGATTGGCAAAAAACTCACTGGTCTGCGTCAAACCTCGACGATACCGATCGGCACTCAGATAATAGGCCCGACTGACCGCCGGCTTGAAATTCGACAGTGCCTCCGTGAGATACGGATTCCCCACCACCTCACAACAGGCATCCATCACATCAAAACTCGCCTCAACCACCCCGGAGATGTCGGCAGATCCGTCGTTTATCTTGTCAACAACCTTGCTCACCGCCCCAAGCACCAGAGGCTTGTCGCGTTCCTGCCAGCGCTCGCACAAACGCACCGCCATCATCATCAGCAAGTGCATATAAACATCGTAGAGCTCCGAAGCATGGGCCGCATCCAGCCGGGTTGCCGAAGCGCCCTTACGGGGCGTGATCTCCACCAGATGCCAGCGCTCCAGGGTGTACAGGGCTTCCTTCACCGATGCCCGGCTCACCTTCAGTTCACCGGCGAGCGTGGCCTCCTGAATCCGCTCACCCGGGCGAATCTGCCCGGTCATGATCCGTTCTGCCAGGTAATTGGCAATCTGCTCGGCCAGTGTGTTCGGCACCTGAAAATCCATAAAGGCTCTCTGGACAGGTCGTAAAAACCGGTCGGCTGCTGCGGTAAGCCGACCGGCGGAAGAGTGTATGCGCATGAGTTTATCACAGCCTCGGAGTGCGATAGCGACAACGCCTTGATTCGGCGGGGCTTCCTGACAATTGTCAAAAAACCTCGCCAGAAATGTTGACGACTGATGTATTGTAGGACAATAATGCACAAAACAACAGGTGATCAGAGTTTCACCAACAAGCATTTGATGGAGAGAACCCAATGAGCACAACGCAGTTATCGGTAAATCGAGAGGCCACCCGCCGAAGGATCTTGCTGACCCTCAAGAAGTACAGCTACCTGATCGCCATGGTGCCCCTGTTGCTGCCGCCTCTGCTGCTGGCCGCCGGCCAGGCCACTGATCTGGTGAACCTGTTTTCCTGGGGCGTCCCCGTGGTCGTGTTCGGGATCATCCCGGTACTGGACATGCTGCTTGGCAAGGATTCCCTGAACCCGGATGAAGAAACCGACGTGCCGCGGATGGTCGGCGAACGGTTCTATAAAGCCATTACCCTGGGCTGGGTGGCAGGCTTTGCAGCCTTACTGGTCTGGAGCATGCTGGAACTGGCTTCCGGCTCCTTCAGCCTGGTGGGCAGTATTGGCTGGATCGTCTCCATCGGCATCGTCGGAGGCCTCGGCATCAACGTCGCCCACGAACTCATCCACAAAGACGAAAAACTCGAAACCCGGGCTGGCGGCTTCCTGCTGTCACTGGTCTGCTACGCCGGTTTCAAAGTCGAACACCTGCGCGGCCACCACGTACACGTCTCCACCCCGGAAGATGCCTCCTCGTCACGCTACAACCAGTCCCTGTATAACTTCTTGCCCCAGGCCTACATGCGCAACTTCCTGAATGCCTGGAAACTGGAAGCCGAACGCCTGCAACGCAAAGGCCACAAAGCCCTCAGCTGGCGCAACGAACTGATCTGGTGGTACAGCATCAGCGCCCTGGCACTGGCTGGTTTCACCATCGCCTTCGGCTGGCTCGGCGCCGTCTTCTTCCTGGGCCAGAGCTTTATCGCCTTCACCCTCCTGGAAATCGTCAACTACCTCGAACACTACGGCCTGCACCGGAGAAAACTCGAAAACGGCCGCTACGAACGCACCGGCCCCGAACACAGCTGGAACAGCAACTACTTCCTCACCAACGTCTTCCTGTTCCACCTCCAACGCCACAGCGACCACCACGCCTGGGCCAAACGCAGATACCAGATCCTCCGCCACCACGACGTGGCTCCCCAACTACCGGCCGGCTACTCCGCAATGATCGTCCTGGCAATGTTCCCCCCACTCTGGCGGCGGGTAATGAACCCAAGGGTAGAGGCTTATTACGAAGGAGAAGAACACCAGTTGGCCTGAAAGCGGGCCACTCCAAAGGTTCGGTCGGCAGGGGTGTGAGGGGGTTCTTTCTGCAGGGAAACGACTGTCTGAGCGAAGCGAGTTCGGATTCCCGGAAGAAAGAACCCCCTCATGGCCCTGCCAGCCACCGATCTTCAGAGCGTCTCTGAAGAAACGCCGGCCTAAAAAACCGGCCCTCAAGACCCCGGCGGTTCGTCTCTGGCCCCGGGGTCTTTTTTCACGCCCTTGAAATCTCCCTGAAACGCACACAGGTATAACCTCTGAATCCTGCGAAAAAAAAGGGAAAACCAACATGCCCAAGCATTTCGAACAGGCCCCTGGCCTACACGAAGAACCCGTTCCCGAAACCGAAGGTTACGTCTTCAACCAGACCATGATGCGCATCAAGGAACCCGAGCGCTCCATGGACTTCTACACCCGAGTGATGGGCATGCGCCTCGTTCGCAAACTGGACTTCCCCGAAATGAAGTTCACCCTGTATTTCCTTGGCTACCTGGATGATCGCCAGGCCGGCCTCGTGCCGCAGGACGATGCCCACCGCACCACCTACACCTTCGGTCGCGAAGCCATGCTTGAGCTCACCCACAACTGGGGCACCGAAGACGACAACGACTTCGGCTACCACAATGGCAACGACGAACCCCAGGGCTTCGGCCACATCGGCGTAGCGGTGCCAGACGTTTACGCCGCCTGCGACCGCTTTCAAAAGCTCGGTGTGGAGTTTGTGAAAAAGCCGGACGACGGCAAGATGAAAGGCCTGGCCTTTATCAAAGACCCGGACGGCTACTGGATTGAAATCCTGCAGCCGGACATGCTTGAGAAACAGCGCAAGGAAGACTGATCTTCCTTACTCCGCACCGGCCTCCTGGCCGGCTGCGGGTTTACGGCCGTAGCGGGAGGCCACCACCACCGCTGCGGTCAGAATCAGTGCCCCCGCAATACCAATCGGCCCCAGAATCTCCTCCAGAAACACCCAGGCCAGCAGGGCTACAAACAGCGGTTCCAGAGTCACAATGATGCTGGAGAGCGTGGCCGGTGTCGTTTTCATGCCAGAGAAAAAGCACACATAGCCAATACAGGTTGGCACCACCCCCACATACACCACCATCAGCCAGTGCCCGATACTGAGAGTTTCCAGCCCCTCGAAACCGCCAGACAGGGCAACCACCGGCAACAGAATCAGCGCCGCAGTGAAGAAGCAGATAAACGCCGTGGTGAACACCGGTGTCCCGGCAGAGCTGTAACGGCTGGTCAGCGTGAAACCGGTGTACACGCAGGCGGCCAGTAACGCCACCAGAATGCCCGCAAGCCGAAGTGTACCGGTGGTGTCCATATCGCTGAGAACCAGCATGCCCGTGCCCGCGATGGCGGCAAACAGCGACAGAACCGTCAAAAGGCTGGGCTTCTCTCCCAGAAGAGGCGCAGCAAGAATTGCCACCAGCACTGGCGGAAGGCAGAGCGCGATCAGGGTGGCGATGCCGGCACCGGTGAGGTCCACGGCCAGAAGGTAGCTGCCCTGGTAGAACGCCTGGAACAGGCCAAGGGCTGCCAGCGGAATCAGGGTCTTGCGGGTGAGGCTCCGTAGGGAACTGCCGGGCACTTTAGCGCCCGGATTGGCTCGCTCAAGGCGTGCCTGCTCCCGTCGCATCAGCAGCCAGAAAAACGGCAAAGCCACGGCCAGTCGCAGGAAGCCCAACGTAATGGCCTGCAGTTCGGTACCGGTAAACAGAAATTTCGCAACAATGCCCGTGGTCGCCCATAGCAGGGCAGCCAGGGCGATCAACAGGGCGCCTTGGATCATTCAATAATCAACACAATCAGCTCTTTGGGACCGTGAACACCGTAGGCAAGGGTTTGCTCGATGTCAGCGGTTTTGGAAGGGCCAGAGATTAGCAGGGCATTGGTCGGCATGCCAGCGGCCCAGTTCTGGGCCTTCATGGCTTCGTGGAAGGTGGTATAGAGCTCAGAGGCCCGGAGCACGGCAATGTGCACCGGCGGCACCAGGCTCATTAGCCGTGGCTCGTCCTCGTTTGGCCACAGGATCAGCGAGCCGGTTTCGGCAATACCGCCGCGGGTGGACGTAATGCTGGCGTCCACCTCGTTGAACAAATGCGACTGCCAGCTTTCGATAGGCTCGTCGTAGATCAACAGTTCCGGCAGATCGTTACGACCGGCAGTGCGAAGTGACTGTCCGATTTCGTGTTGTTTTGGAATCAGCAGATTCCTGGCCCCGCGGGTGTTCAGCACCTCCGCCAGGCGTTCCATCCACATGTCTTCGGTGCAGTGGTGCACCTCGCCGTGGACCGACTCGATCATCTTCTCGAACCGCTCGATACGCTCCTTTGTCGACCAGTCATCCCGTACCAGAACTGAAAAGTCGCACTCCGGCACCGTCAGTTCACCGCCGGTTCGGTTGCGCAGACGCTGAAGAATCGTTTCCCGGGAACTCATTGGCCACGCTCCTTCATTCGCTGGTGCAGGGTTTTGGCCGCCAGTTTGGGGGGCGTGCGGTAATCGGTCCAGGCGCCCGCTTTCGAGGGCTGCAATGCCCTGAATTTGCTGGCGGCACCGGTGCCGAAGCGATAAATGCCGGGGCTGGCGTGCATCCAGGCCCAGCCTTTCCAGATCATCGCTTCCATTGAGCTTCGCTTGGCCCCGTGGCCACGGACCTTGGCCGGGTGGAGCTTGTCGCCATCCACCGATTCCTGGCGCAGTCGCACCAACAGATCGGGAATGGGGATTTTCACCGGGCAGACCTCGCCACAGGCGCCACACAGACTGGAGGCGCTGGGCAGGTGCCGGCCTTCGTCCAGGCCAATCAGGTGCGGCATCAGGATCTTGCCGATCGGGCCCGGATAGGTGGTGCCATAGGCATGGCCGCCTACCCGTGTGTACACCGGGCAGTGGTTCATGCAGGCGCCGCAACGGATGCAGCGCAGGGTGTCCAGCAGCTCGTCGTCCTGGTAGATCGACGAGCGGCCGTTATCCACCAGCACCAGATGCACTTCTTCGGGCCCGTCCAGCTCCTCGGCCTTGCGCGGGCCGGAAATCATGTTGAAGTAGGTGGTGATGTGCTGGCCGGTAGCAGACCGGGTCAGCAGGGCGAGCAGGGCAGAGACGTCCTCCATGCTCGGCACCACCTTTTCTATGCCGGTAACGGCAATATGGCACTTGGGCACCGTGGTGGTCATCCGGCCATTGCCTTCGTTTTCCACCAGGCATAGGGTGCCGGTCTCCGCCACCGCAAAGTTAACCCCCGAAACGCCCACATCGGCATTCATGAACTTTTCCCGCAATTGCAGGCGGGCACTGGCGGTGAGGTATTCCACATCGTTGGACAGATCCGTGCCGGTTTTCTCGTGCAGCAACTGGGAGATCTCTCCAGTGTTCTTGTGAATCGCCGGCATGATAATGTGTGATGGCGTTTCATCCGCCAACTGCACAATGTACTCGCCCAGGTCCGATTCCAGGGCTTCGATCCCCTGTTCCTCCAGGTAATGGTTCAGCTCCATTTCCTCGGAGACCATGGACTTGCCCTTGATCACCGTCTTGGCATCCCGGGCCTTGCAGATGTCCCGCACAATCCGGCAGGCCTCATCGCCATCCACCGCCCAGTGCACCCTGATGCCGTTTTCGATCAGCTTTTTCTCAAGCTGCTCCAGCAAATCTGGCAGGTTGGCCAGGGCGCGGAGGCGAACGTTGGCACCCAGATCCCGGAGGGTTTCCAGATCCCAGCCCTCGAACGCCGTCTTGCGCTTGGACATCAGCCCGTCCATGGCGCTGCGGAAATTCTTGCGGATCTTGGGGTCGTGAATGGCCGCCTGAGCCCGCGGATGGAACTCTTTCACGTCGATGTGATGGCCAGTGTGCTCGGCTGTCTCACTCATGACTGCTGCCCCCTTTGCCCTGGGTGCGCGACCACAGGAAACTGAGAATGTGCTGGCCTTCAACAGGCTTCTGGTTTTTCTCGGCGTAGCCGGCGATGTTCATCAGGCAGCCGCAATCGGTGGTGACAAACTGCCTGGTGCCGGTATCCACCAGTGCATCCACCTTCTCGCTCACCATGGCGCTGGAAATCTCCGGGTGGCGAACCGCAAAGGTGCCGCCAAACCCGCAGCATTCCTCCGGCCGGATCTGCTCTACCAGGTTCACGTTTTTGAGTTGTCCCAGCAGTTTGGGTCCAACCTCGGCCACGCCCATTTCCCGACGGGCGGAGCAGGAGGTGTGCATGGCCACGGTGGTGGGTTCGCCCAAATCTTCAAGTTTGATGTGGCAAACATTGAGCAGAAAATCCGTCAGCTCCCAGACCCGGCCAGCGACCTCGGCGGCTTTCACCTCATCCGTGGTGTCCTTGAACAGGTCGGGGTAGTGCTTGCGCATCATCCCGCCACAGGAGCCGGATGGCACCACAATGGGCCAGTCGCCGGGGAACAGGTCGAGCTGGGCCCTGGCTACTGATCGGGCCTCGTCGTGATAACCGGAAGTGTAGGCTGGCTGGCCACAGCAGGTCTGGTTCTGGGGAAACAGCACCTCAATGCCTTCACGCTCCAGAAGTTCCACGCCGGCAATGCCCGCATCGGGGTAGAACATGTCCACCAGGCAGGTGCCGTAGAAATAGACTTTCGCGGGTTTTGCAGGATAAACCTTGATCGGATCAACCATGTGCGGATGCTCAACGGTTTTTGAATTGTTATCCAGCAATAATAGGGTGGCGAGCGCGGTGTTGCCAGACGACTTTATGGGTAGCCGGAAAGAGGGAGGAAAGGGATTCAGAAAGAGGAAGGGCAGCGGCAGCGCGCCACTGCCCGGGGTATTACTTCACGGTGAGGCGAGCGGCATTTTTCTCGATGGTACGTTCGCCAATGCCCTTCACATTTGCCAGGTCTGCGGTAACTGCAAAAGGACCATTCGCTTCGCGATAGGCAACGATGGCTTCGGCCTTGCTCTGGCCAATGCCGTTCAGGCTGGCGAGGGTAGCCACATCGGCCGTGTTGATATTGATAGCGGCGTCCTGGGCGTAGGCAAAACCGGTAACCAGGCTGAACAGCAGAACGAGTGTTGCGAAAAGCGGTGTGCGTTTCATAGATACGAGCTCCTGAAGCTGTGTTGCGTTTTTTGGTTTTGTGCCAGGGCGCAAAGCAGCAGAAGCGAAATGTAAAGAAGAGAGCAGAAATGTCTGTGGGTACGGGGAGTGCACGGACGGGACCACATTCCTTGTGATCCCCGATTCCGTGGCTGACCCCTGCCTGTTCCCTCAGGCGTGCGACTCATCCTGAGCGCGTCTTTCCTGTGATCATCCCTGTAAGCCCTGATCCTTCGGGCAACTCCCGAGCCGCGGAGGGCTCTTCCCTGGAGTTCTCATCCTTGAGCCAACGTTCCTTGCTGGCTTGTCATCCCTGACACTGATCATTCTACTGTGTATCGAATTCCTACCTATCGGAGAATCGCTCCATGGTTTGTGCGATATATCTTACGAATCTGTAAGCGTTTCGGCGGGTTCAATTATGAACCTGGGTTCAGTATTTCCGGGGCCTGAGAGGCAATTTATTGCTCACTGCGGTGGGCAGCAGCCGCCTCGCGGATTCGCTCCATGGTGATTTCCCGCACGGCCTTCTGGCTGGCACGGATATGACGGGTGAGACGATCCGCCGCCTCGCTTGCCTGCCCGTTGCGCAGTGCCTCCAGAATCGCGGCATGCTCCACGTAAGTGGCATCAATACGCTCGTCCCGGCTGAAGTCCAGGCGCCGCACAATCCTCAGCCTGTCGGTGATCTCACGATGAATTCGTGTCATCTCCCGGTTTCCGGCAGCGGCCACCAGATCGCAGTGAAAGCTCTCGTCCAGCATTCTGACGGTGCTGCCCACCGCGCGCTCGGATGGATGGTCCGGGTTCCAGAGGGCTACCAGGGTTCGCAGTGCTGCAGGCTCT
>NZ_DDOI01000137.1:16585-18000 GCF_002341575.1 Marinobacter sp. UBA2498
CAGGTTGCAGATTTTGTGCACGGCCGCCCGTTCGAGAGTGATGCGCAGGTCATAGAGTTCCTCCACCTGCTGGAAATCGAATGGCTTTACCTGCCAGCCACTGCGGAACAGCACCTCCACATGGCCCTCCCGCTGCAAGCGGTACAGTGCTTCCCGCACCGGTGTCCGGCTGGCGTTCAGGCGGGTTCCGACATCCCCCTCGCTGAATCGGTCGCCGGGGATCAGGCGGAACTCGAAGATGTCCTCTTTCAGGGCCTCATAGACCCTGTCGGCTACGGACTCTTTTCGTCTAGGGTTTGCCATTGGCACCGTTTCCCCTCGTGGAGCGCCAGATTGCCCCGGCTTGGTCAGGCTCTGGAGGCGATATAGGCGCGCCAGCCACCGAACTCTGTTACATCCTCTGCGCCCTCGAAGCCGTAGCCCTCACAAACAAAACCGTTTACCCACCGGCCATCAGCCAGCTCGACGTTGCCTATGCCCAGAGGCGCAGGAATCAGGTCCACAAAGGAGCCAAAGGCCGAGGCGGGCATTTCCCAGACTTCCACAATGATTTCCCTGCCTTCGCCAGGGGCCGCCCGTTTCAGCCCGGGCTTCGGCGGTGTGGTGTTTGGTAGGGCGAACAGCCGGTAGTTGGCAGACGTTGTGGTTTGCTCAAGCAGAACCGCGTAGCGCTCACTGAGCTGGGTGTTCAGGGGCATGCCACTGAGGTGGGCACCAACAACGGCCACCTTGATGGTGGGTGTCGAAATGGCGGCCCCGGGGGCTTCTTCGGGGCGGTCGTTGCCTGTAGCGCCCAAAGGGGTCGGGTGGGCATTCAGCCACTGGCACGCCAGGCGTTGCAGCTCCGTGTCTTTCCAGGCACCAGTTATCAGGGTAACGCCAAAGGGCAGGCCGTCGTCCCGGAAACCGGCAGGAATCGCGAGCGCACTCATGTCGGCCAGGTTCACGAAATTGGTGTAGGTGCCGAGTTGGCTGTTGAGTGCAACCGGGTCCGCATTTACCGCTTCGATGGTGGGAGCCGTCGGAGCCGTGGGCACCAGCAGGGCGTCCACATCGGCTAACAGTTCATCGATCTGGCGCTGCAGCTCTTCCTTGCGGTACTGGGCCTTGAAGGTATCCGTGGCGCTGAAATTCCCGGCCTTGCTGATAATGCCTTTGACCACCGGGTTCATATCATCGCCGTGGCTGGCCATGAACGATTCCACCGCCGCGTGGCGTTCAGCCACCCAGGGGCCTTCGTAGAGCAGTGCAGCCAGTTCCAGCATGGGGCTGAAATCCAGCGGCACCAGTTCCACATTCTGTTGTCGCCACTGGCTGATGGCGGTATTCCAGGCCGCTTCTGCCTTCTGATCACCAAACCATTGCGGGTGGTCGGGAATCGCCAGTCGTTGGATGGGGCCGGGCCGCCGAAGGGC
>NZ_DDOI01000137.1:18177-24628 GCF_002341575.1 Marinobacter sp. UBA2498
ACCAGGCCGGCGTCATTCACGGTCAGCGCAAAAATGGACACGCAATCCAGTGAACGACAGGCCGGTACCACGCCGCGAATGCTGAAGAGCCCTTTGGTCGGTTTCAGCCCCACCAGATTATTCAGCCCGGCAGGCACCCGGCCGGAACCGGCGGTGTCGGTACCCAGGGCAAAAGGCACCAGACCTCTTGCAACCACAGAAGCCGAACCGGAGCTGGAGCCGCCGCTCACCACGTCCGGTTTGAAGCTGTTGGGCACGGCGCCATAGGGAGAGCGGGTGCCCACCAGGCCGGTTGCGAACTGGTCCAGGTTGGTTTTGCCGATGACGATGGCGCCGGCGGCCTTGAGTCTGGCCACGGTGGTGGCGTCTTCTTCCGGGGTATAGGCAAAGGCCGGGCAGGCTGCCGTTGTCTCAAATCCTGCCGCATCAATATTGTCTTTCGCGGCGAAGGGAATGCCGTAGAGCGGCAGCTTGTCGATCTCTTCGCCGGCGTCCTGGAGTTTCTGTTTCAGCCCGGCAAGGGCCTCATCCAGGCCTTTCTGGTCCAGAAGCGAAATCCAGGCGACGTCTTTTTTGTCCAGGCCGGTCAGTAACTCACCCAGCAATGACTCGGGCGTAGCGCCCTCTTTATAAGCAGTCTGCCAGTCCCTGATGGTCCATCCGAGCATTGAAGGCATTGGTCATCCTCATGTGCGTAATCAACTTGTATACATGTGGAATGGCAATGCTTGTGCCATTTGCCAATTTTTCTTGATAGTGAGCAGAAAACATAAGGTTATGAGTATTTTTGAGGCACAAGACGGTTCAGGTCTGCCCATATCAGGTGCGGCCGCACCAAAAACGCTCAAGAATGCTGCACTCCGGAGGCGTATTCAGGAGCGCGGATGCCTCTGGTTTGCCTTGTATACTAGATAAGCCTCTGTTTTTAATGGAGATATAAGGGTTATGGAACAGCAGATGCAAAGGCCCTGCTGCGTTTGAAGACGAACTGCATACCCAACTAAGAAAAGGACGCCTGAAATGAACCTCAAAAAACACGTGAAACTTGGCCTCTCTGCGCTCGCTCTCTCCATCTCTTTTAACTCCGTTGCAGCGGAAGATCCCATCAAGGTGGGCATCCTGCACTCACTGTCCGGCACCATGGCCATCAGTGAAACCGTTCTGAAAGACACCGTTGAAATGCTGATCGAACAACAGAACGCCAAGGGCGGTGTGCTCGGTCGTCAGATGGAAGCGGTTGTTGTAGACCCGGCCTCCAACTGGCCGCTGTTTGCTGAAAAAGCCCGCGAGCTTCTGGCCCAGGAAGAAGTCGACGTGATTTTCGGTAACTGGACCTCGGTTTCCCGTAAATCCGTACTGCCGGTGGTGGAAGAGCTGAACGGCCTTCTGTTTTACCCGGTTCAGTACGAGGGTGAGGAATCCTCCGAAAACGTCTTCTACACCGGCGCTGCGCCCAACCAGCAGGCGATTCCTGCGGTTAACTACCTGATGAACGAAATCGGCGTGGAGCGCTGGGTTCTGGCAGGTACCGACTACGTATACCCGCGCACTACCAACAAGATCCTTGAGACCTACCTGATGGACATGGGTGTGGCCAAGGAAGACATCATGATCAACTACACGCCGTTCGGTCACTCGGATTGGCAGAACATCGTCTCCGACATCAAGCGCTTCGGTTCCGCCGGCAAGAAGACCGCCGTGGTCTCCACCATCAATGGCGACGCCAACGTGCCCTTCTACCGTGAACTGGGTAACCAGGGCATCGCGGCCTCCGACATCCCGGTCGTTGCCTTCTCCGTGGGCGAGCAGGAACTCTCCGGTATCGACACCGGCCCGCTGGTTGGCCACCTGGCCGCCTGGAACTACTTCATGAGCGTGGACAACGACGCTAACTACGACTTCATCGACCAGTGGATTGAGCACACCGGCAATGATGAAGCGGTCACCAACGACCCGATGGAAGCGCACTACATCGGCTTCAACATGTATGTGGAAGCGGTCAAGAAGGCCGGCACCACAGATGTTGACGCGGTAAAAGACGCCATCATCGGTGTGACTGTACCCAACCTCACCGGTGGCTACGCCGCCATGATGCCCAACCACCACATCACCAAGCCGGTGCTGATCGGCGAGATCCAGGACAACGGCCAGTTTTCTGTGGTTTGGGAAACCTCTGGTCTGGTCGCGGGCGATGCCTGGTCTGACTACCTGCCTGGTTCGCGGGACATGATTGCAGATTGGCGCAAGCCGTTGTTCTGCGGCACGTTCAACACCGCAACCGGCACCTGTGGCGCGTCTGCGGGCGAAATGGCCGCTGAAGCCGAGTAAGGCTCAGACGGTAAAGCACCATCGACAGCCGGGGGTAGTTACGCCTCCGGTTGTTGCCCCGCAACACGCTTGAAACAGACAGGACACTCTCATGAGCATCTGCCGATCGCTCACATTGCTGCTTATCGCCCTGTTTTCCCTGCTATCGCTGCCTGCAACGGCGCAGGAAGACGATCCTGGCAAGGCTCTGCTGATCAATCTCGCAGAGGCGCCGGCCAGTAAAGTGGAAGAGGCGGTGAACGCCATCGTCAGCAGTGGTGATGAAAGAGCCAGGGGCTGGCTCGAAGCCTACGGAAATAACCGCCTGAGCCGGGTAAAAGACACCGGGCAGGTTGTACTGGTACTGAACAACCGGGGCAGGGACTGGGAAATTGCCGATCCGCTGACCGGAGAGAATATGGGTGAAATGTCCCGCCGTGAGCTGGACAGAGTCGCCATCAATAACCGCATACGGGGCCAGCTTGAAGGCATACTGGCCATGCTGGACCTGAATGCCAAAGACCCGGATGTGCGCGAAGCCTCCGCGCAGGACATGATGGGCAAAGTGGATGCTTCCCTGGTCGAGCCGCTTGAGGCTCAGCTGGCGAAAGAAGAAGACGCGGCTGTACGCAACCGCATTGAAGAAGCCCTGGCCATCTACCGGGTGGGCGAGGGCAACCTGGAGGCCGTGGACGTGCTCGCCGGCAGCCTGCATCCCCGGGCCCGCGCCGCTTTGAACGAAGCCGTTCGCGGTGACAACGAGGCGCTGGCTCAACGTGCCGCCAAGGCCCTCGAAAGCATTGAACAGAAACTCCAACTGAACCGCGCCGCCGAGACCCTGTATTTCGGCCTTTCCCTCGGTTCGGTTCTGGTCCTTGCCGCCATCGGCCTGGCCATCACCTTTGGCGTGATGGGCGTGATCAACATGGCCCACGGCGAACTGATCATGCTCGGTGCCTACACCACCTGGGGCATGCAGCAACTCTTCCCCGGCCAGCCTGGCCTGGCATTGATTCTCTCGATTCCCGCCGGCTTCATGGTGGCGGCCACCGCCGGCATCATCATTGAACGCAGCGTGATCCAGTACCTCAAGGGCCGGCCGCTGGAAACCCTGCTGGCCACCTTCGGCATCAGCCTGATCCTGCAGCAGCTGGTGCGCACAGTGATCTCGCCGCAAAACCGCACCGTGGTAACGCCGGACTGGATGAGCGGCTCCCTGGTGATCAACGACGCGCTCTCGCTGACCCTGAACCGCCTCTACGTGTTGGCCTTTGCGCTGATCGTGTTCGCCGGGCTGATGTTGATCATGCGCAAGACCCGCCTGGGCCTGGAAGTGCGCGCTGTTACCCAGAACCGTGCCATGGCCCGCTCCATGGGTATCCGCGCCACCCGGGTAGACATCATGACCTTTGCCCTGGGCTCCGGCGTCGCCGGCCTGGCCGGGGTGGCGCTCTCCCAGCTCACCAACGTGGGCCCGAACCTGGGCCAGAACTACATCATCGATTCGTTCATGGTGGTGGTGTTCGGCGGCGTCGGTAACCTCTGGGGCACGCTCATTGCCGGGCTTTCCCTGGGCACCATCAACCAGCTGCTTGAACCCTGGGCCGGTGCCGTACTCGCCAAGATCATCGTGCTGGTGTTCATCATCCTGTTCATCCAGAAACGGCCGAAGGGGCTCTTCCCCCAGAAAGGCCGGGCAGCGGAGGGTTAAGGTATGTGGTTAACAAGACCCTTACAGGAACGTTCAACCCAGATATTTCTTGGCGTGCTGTTCGCGGCCGTGGTGCTGGTGACCTTCCTTCACCTGTTCATGCCCCAGGACAGCGCCCTGCACGTGAGCGCCTTTACCGTCACGCTTCTTGGCAAATACCTCTGCTACGCCCTGCTGGCGGTGGCGGTGGACCTGGTGTGGGGTTACCTCGGTATCCTCAGCCTGGGCCATGGCGCCTTCTTTGCTCTCGGCGGCTATGCCATGGGCATGTACCTGATGCGCCAGATTGGTGATCGCGGCGTTTATGGCGACCCGATCCTGCCGGACTTCATGGTGTTCCTGAACTGGCAGGAGCTGCCATGGTTCTGGCACGGGTTCGACATGGCCTGGTTTGCCTTCATCATGGTGCTGCTGGCCCCGGGCCTGCTGGCGCTGGTGTTCGGCTTCCTGGCCTTCCGCTCACGGGTAACCGGGGTGTACCTCTCCATCATTACCCAGGCGCTTACCTTCGCGCTGATGCTGGCCTTCTTCCGCAACGAGATGGGCTTTGGCGGCAACAACGGCCTCACCGACTTCAAAGACATCCTCGGCTTTAACCTGCGCACAGACGCCACGCGCCTCGGGCTGTTCATCGCCACCGGTATCGCCCTGGCCATTGGCTACGTGATTTGCCGGGGCATTGTGACCAGCAAGCTGGGCCGGGTGAGTGTGGCCTGCCGGGATGCCGAGGCCCGTACCCGCTTCCTGGGTTACCGGGTGGAGCGGGTTCAGCTGTTCGTGTTCGTGGTCTCCGCCATGCTGGCGGGTGTGGCAGGGGCGCTGTATGTGCCTCAAGTAGGCATCATCAACCCCAGTGAATTCTCGCCGCTGTTCTCCATCGAGATCGTGGTGTGGGTGGCCCTGGGTGGCCGGGCGACCCTCTACGGCGCGGTGATCGGGGCCATCCTGGTGAACTACGCCAAAACCGTGTTCACCGGCATCATGCCGGACGCCTGGCTGTTCGCCCTCGGTGGCCTGTTCGTGCTGGTGACCGTGTTCCTGCCCAAGGGCATTGCCGGGCTGCTGCAGAAGCGTCGGAAAGCCAGGGAAGATGACGATACCCCCACCGAGCAGGAGGCGACTGTATGAGCTTTTTTCAGGAGCTGACCGACCGCGAGCACGTGTTCGAGTTTCTGACCCAGGTGCAGTCGCCGGTGGACGTGCGCCACGGCCCCATCCTGTACCTGGAAGACGTAAACGTGAGCTTTGATGGCTTCAAGGCCATCAACAACCTTAACCTCACCATCGACGACGGCGAGCTGCGCTGCATCATCGGCCCCAACGGCGCGGGCAAGACCACCATGATGGACATCATCACCGGGAAAACCCGCCCGGACACCGGCTCGGTCTGGTTCGGTAGCCGCCACAATCTGCTGACCATGAACGAGCCGGACATTGCCTCCCTGGGCATCGGCCGCAAGTTCCAGAAACCCACTGTATTCGAAGCGCTCACCGTGTTCGAAAACCTGGAACTGGCCATGGCGGCGGACAAGCGGGTGTTTCCCACCCTCACCGCCGTGATGAAAGCCGAATACCGGGACCGGATCGACGAAGTGCTGGAAATGATCGGCCTGGAATCCCTGCGCGACCGCCTCGCCGGCATCCTCTCCCACGGCCAGAAACAGTGGCTGGAAATCGGCATGCTACTGATGCAGAAACCCCGGCTGCTGCTGGTGGACGAACCGGTAGCGGGCATGACCGAACAGGAAATGGAACGCACCGCCGAACTGCTCACCAGCCTGGCCGGCAAGCAGTCGGTGGTTGTGGTGGAGCACGACATGGGCTTTGTGCGCTCCATCGCTCGCAAGGTGACCGTGCTGCACCAGGGCAGCGTGCTGGCCGAAGGCTCCATGGACCAGGTCTCCAACGATCCGGAAGTGATCAAGGTGTATCTCGGGGAGGAGGCGTAATGCTGAAGATTGAAAAGCTCAACCAGTTCTATGGCGAGAGCCACACCCTCTGGGATCTGGACCTGGACGTACCCCAGGGCCAGTGCACCTGCGTAATGGGCCGCAACGGCGTGGGCAAGACCACCCTGATGAAATGCATCATGGGTGAAGAAACCACCAAGAGCGGCAGCATCGAATTCGCCGGCGACGTGGAACTCACCAAAAAGAAGGTGGAAGACCGCTCACGGCTGGGCATTGGCTACGTGCCTCAGGGCCGGCAGATCTTCCCGCTGCTGACCGTGGAAGAAAACCTGCGCACCGGCCTGGCCGTTCGCAAGGACGGCAGCAAGAAAATCCCCGAGCGGGTGTACGAGCTGTTCCCGGTTCTGAAAGAAATGCGCCATCGCCGCGGCGGTGACCTTTCGGGCGGCCAGCAGCAACAACTGGCCATCGGCCGCGCCCTGGTGATCGAGCCGCGCCTGCTGATCCTCGACGAGCCGACCAA
>NZ_DDOI01000137.1:24937-25178 GCF_002341575.1 Marinobacter sp. UBA2498
CACGTGTACCTGCTGCATCCGCCGGGCGGCTTGGTGAGTGGCGATGCCCTCAGCATCGAGGCTCGCGTAGGTAAAGACTCACACACCCTGCTAACCACGCCAGCGGCGGCCAAGCTCTACAAGGCCGACAGCCATGGGGTGGCCTGGGCCCAGCACACCCGGCTGAAGGTGGAGCAAGGCGGCATTCTCGAATACCTGCCCCAGGAAACCCTGGCGTTTGATGGTTCCCGGGGCGAACAGA
>NZ_DDOI01000137.1:25277-26466 GCF_002341575.1 Marinobacter sp. UBA2498
CCCGGCCAGCAAACTGCCGTTTGTCTCGGGCCACCTGGAGCAGAAATTCCGCCTGCTGATGGACGGCCGCCCCCTGTGGCTGGAACGCCAGCTTATGGAACCGGACCACGCCCGGTTCAAAGGCCACTGGGGCCAGGGCGGCGCCACCGTGCAGGCAACCCTCTGGGTGGTCGGCCTGGACGACGAAGCCGGCGCCATTGAAGAACTCAGGGAAACCCTGCCGGAAAGCCACCGCTGGGCGGTGACCCGCCGCCGGGGTGTCCTGCTGCTGCGCTACCTGGGGCAGGAACGAAACGAAGCCTGGGCGCTGTGCCAGCAGGCCTGGGAACTGATCAGACCAAGACTCACCGGCCAGCCTGCCAGCGTTCCCCGAATCTGGCTGACCTGAATAACAAGCAGAATGCGACGCGATCAACGGAGCAAACAACGATGGAATTAACGCCAAGAGACAAAGACAAACTGCTGCTGTTCACCGCAGCCCTGCTGGCCGAGCGCCGCAAAGCGAAAGGCCTGAAGCTCAACTACCCGGAAGCCGTGGCCCTGATCAGCGCCGAAATCATGGAAGGCGCCCGCGAGGGCCGCACCGTGGCCGAACTGATGACCGCCGGTACCGAAGTCCTCACCCGTGATGACGTGATGGACGGCATCGCCGAAATGGTCGACGAAGTGCAGGTGGAAGCCACCTTCCCCGACGGCACCAAGCTCGTCACCGTCCACAACCCGATTGTCTAAGGAGCAGACGCCATGATCCCCGGTGAATACCAACTCAAAGACGGCGACATCGAACTCTGTGAAGGCCGCGAGCGCATCCAGATAGAGGTGGCCAATACTGGCGACCGCCCGATCCAGATCGGCTCTCACTACCACTTTGCCGAAGCCAACCCGGCGCTTGATTTCGACCGCGCCAAGGCCCGTGGCTACCGCCTGGACGTGGCGGCCGGCACGGCCATCCGCTTCGAACCCGGCCAGAGCCGCAAAGTGACACTGATCCCGTTCGCCGGAGGCCGTGAAATCTACGGTTTCCGGCAGGAAGTCATGGGCAAACTGGAGGGCCAGAAATGAAAATCACCCGACAAGCCTACGCCGACATGTACGGCCCAACCACCGGCGACCGGGTAAGGCTCGGCGACACCGACCTGTGGATTGAAGTGGAAAGCGACGCCGCCCACTACGGCGATGAAGTAAAGTT
>NZ_DDOI01000137.1:26520-26995 GCF_002341575.1 Marinobacter sp. UBA2498
AAACGCCGCGATCTATGGCGAGGAAGTGAAGTTCGGCGGCGGCAAGGTGATCCGCGACGGCATGGGCCAGAGCCAGCGTGCCGATGCGGCGGTGATGGACACCGTGATCACCAATGCCCTGATTCTCGACTGGTGGGGCATCGTCAAAGCCGACGTGGGCATCCAGAAAGGCCGCATCGCCGCCATTGGCAAGGCCGGCAACCCGGATACCCAGCCAGACGTGACCATCGTGATTGGCCCTGGAACCGAAATCATCGCCGGTGAGGGCAAGATCCTCACCGCCGGCGGCATTGATGCCCACATCCATTTCATCTGCCCCCAGCAGGTCGAAGAAGCCCTGATGAGTGGTATCACCACCATGCTCGGCGGCGGCACCGGCCCGGCTACGGGCACCAACGCCACCACCTGCACACCGGGACCCTGGCACATTGGCAAGATGCTCCAGGCGGTGGATTCCCTGCCCATGAACATCGGC
>NZ_DDOI01000137.1:27121-31180 GCF_002341575.1 Marinobacter sp. UBA2498
GGCCTCAAACTGCATGAAGACTGGGGCACCACCCCGGCCAGCATCGACAACTGCCTCACGGTGGCGGACAAATACGACGTGCAGGTGGCGATCCACACCGACACCCTGAACGAATCCGGCTTTGTGGAAGACACCCTGGCCGCGTTCAAGGGGCGCTGCATCCACACCTACCACACCGAGGGCGCCGGCGGTGGCCACGCACCGGACATCATCACCGCCTGCTCCAAGGATTACGTGCTGCCGTCGTCCACCAACCCGACACGGCCCTACACCGTGAACACCATCGACGAACACCTGGACATGCTGATGGTGTGCCACCACCTGGACCCGAACATCCCGGAAGACGTGGCCTTCGCCGACTCCCGCATCCGCCGCGAGACCATCGCCGCCGAGGACATCCTGCAGGATATGGGCGTGATCTCCATGATTGCTTCCGATTCCCAGGCCATGGGCCGGGTGGGCGAAGTGGTGTGCCGCACCTGGCAGACCGCCCACAAGATGAGACAGCAGCGCGGCCTGCTGCCGGAAGACGAAGACCGTGGCGCCGACAACCTGCGCGCCAGGCGCTACATCGCCAAGTACACCATTAACCCGGCCATCACCCATGGCATCGCCCATGAAGTGGGTTCCGTGGAAGTGGGCAAGCTGGCGGACCTGGTGCTCTGGAGCCCGGCGTTCTTCGGCGTGAAGCCGGCCACCATTCTCAAAGGCGGCATGATTGCCGCTGCGCCCATGGGCGACCCGAACGCCTCGATTCCCACGCCCCAGCCGGTGCATTACCGCCCCATGTTCGGCGCCTTCGGCAAGGCCGCCAGTGCCACCCGCCTGAGCTTTGTGAGCCAGGCCGCGATTGATGCCGGTGTTGGCAAAGAGCTCGGCCTGGACAGCCCGCTGTCCGCCTGCAAAGGCGTGCGTGAGGTGCGCAAGGGCGACATGAAACTGAACGACGCGTGCCCGCACATCACCGTGGACCCGCAAACCTACGAAGTGCATGCCGATGGCGAACTGCTCACCTGTGAGCCCGCCACCGAACTGCCTCTGGCCCAGCGCTACCATCTCTTTTAATCAATACAGCTCAAGGCTGTTCTGAGCCGGAGATAAGAGGACATTTTTATGTTGGAACTGATTGAACGCATCGGTGACGTGAAATCCACCGGCATCGATACCAGCGAGATTCTGGACAACCTGATCNNGAACTGATTATGTTGGAACTGACAAAACGCCTGAGCGAACAGGAGGCTGCCGAAATCGACAGCTCCGAAATCCTCGATAACCTGATTTTGCCGTACGAGCTGCGCATCCGTGGCCGCCTGCGCGCCACCACCCAGACCAGGGTGGACGTGGGCCTGTTTCTTGATCGCGGCCCCGTGCTGCGGGACGGCGACCTGCTACTGGCAAAAACCGGAGAGATCATTCGCATCCGGGCGGCCGAGGAACAGGTGGTCACCGCCCGAATCGAAAACGGCCAGCCCCTGGCGCGCCTGTGTTACCACCTGGGCAACCGCCACGTGACCCTGGCCATCGGCATGGACGACAAGGGCGCCTACGTGCGCATCACCCCGGACCACGTGCTGGAAGAACTGGCGGAACGCCTGGGCGCCACACTGATCCACCACACCGCGCCATTCGATCCGGAGCCCGGAGCCTACACCCAGGCCGGGTATTCCCATGGGCACGGTCACAGCCACGGCCATTCCCACGGGGACAGCCATTCACACGATCGCGACCACGGGCACAGCCATGGCCACAGTCACAGTCACAAACACACCCACTGAGGCCGCCACCCCGCAGGTGGACGACCTGGCATTGCTGGGCCTGATGCAACTGGTCAGCCCCGCACTGCCCATCGGCGCCTTCGCCTGGTCCCAGGGCCTGGAAAGCGCCTTCGAACTGGGCTGGGTGAACAACGAAGCCGAACTGGCCCAGTGGATTGAAGGCGTGCTGGAAGACGGCCTCAGCCGCTGCGAGCTGCCCCTGCTGGTGCGTTTGCAGACCGCCTGGGCCGAAGGTGATGCCATTGCGCTGGCAAAGTGGAACGACTGGCTGCACGCCACCCGGGAAACCGCCGAACTGAGCGACGAAGACACCCGCCTGGGCGGCGCCCTGGTCACCCTGCTGCGCAACCTGGACCTGCTGCCGGAGCCACACCTGATTCCGGAAGAGCCCGGCTACATCACGATGTTCGCCTGGGCCGCCCACAAACGGTTTGTGCCCGTGCGCCAGACGCTGCTCGGCTTCGCCTGGGCCTGGCTGGAAAACCAGCTCGCCGTCGCCTGCAAGGCCTTACCCCTGGGGCACACCGCCGCCCAGCGCATTATCGAGAGGCTGCGGCCTCAACTGGCGGTGGCGGTAGACACGGCCCTGGAACGAAACGACCACGAACTCGGGCCCATCCTGCCAGGACTGGCGCTCGGAAGTGCCCTGCACGAAACACAGTATTCACGGCTTTTCAGAAGCTGAATAACAATTGAGGAGATCTGCCATGACACATTGTCTGAGAGTTGGAGTGGGTGGCCCGGTTGGTTCCGGCAAAACCGCCCTGTTGCGCCAGTTGTGCAAAGCCCTGCGGGATCACTACGACATCGCCGTGGTGACCAACGACATCTACACCCGGGAAGACGCCGACTTCCTCCTGCGCCACGAAGCCCTCGCCGCAGACCGCATCCTCGGCGTGGAAACCGGCGGCTGCCCGCACACCGCCATTCGTGAGGACGCCTCCATGAACCTGGCGGCCATCGACGACCTCCAGCGCCGCCATCCGGACCTGGAGCTGGTACTGGTGGAATCCGGCGGCGACAACCTCTCCGCCACCTTCAGCCCGGAACTGAGCGACCTCACCCTGTATGTGATCGACGTCTCTGCCGGTGACAAGATCCCCCGCAAAGGCGGCCCCGGCATCACCAAATCCGACCTGCTGATCATCAACAAGATCGACATCGCCGAACAGGTGCACGCCTCCCTCGATGTAATGGAACGGGACAGCAAGAAAATGCGCGGCGAACGCCCCTTCGTGTTCACCAACCTGTACGACGGGGTAGGGCTGGAGACGATCATCAGCTTCATTCTGGAGCGGGGCATGCTGCCGGAGCGCCGGCCTGAGAAGCTTGCTGAGACTGCGTAAAGACATCGGGTTTTGAGATTTAAACGAACTACGGAGAGATAGCCATGAAACTGACTAATCGACTGACGCTGACTGCCGGCCTGCTTCTGATCTCTGGCGCTGCCTTTGGCCATGCCGGCCATGAAGCCCTGGGTGATGGTGTGCATATTGAATACTTCCTGGCGGCTGGTGCTGCTGTGGCTGTTGGCCTCTATGCACTGAAGCGGCATAAGCGGGATGGACGGGATTAAGGAAGTACCTCAACTGATTCGCTCGCTGTTGATTCTAAAAGCCGCTCTTAACCTGAGCGGCTTTTTCGTATCCGAGTTACCAAATTTTACGTCCGACGGGTAGGAAGTTTCCTTACGATTAGGCTAGTGTGTAGTTATAAGAAACGGACTGACGCCGCTGTTAAGGATAACGGATGGACCACACCCAGATATTGCACACCCTCCAAAACGCCATTCCAACGGCCATCTGGTATCTGATTCCGTTCTTCCTCGTTGCGGCGGTCATCAAATCGCCCTGGTTCAAAGGCAAAGCCGGGGAAGCGGCGGTTAACCTTTCTGCCAGACTGTTTCTCGATAAAACCCGCTACCACCTGATCAAAAACGTCACCCTGCCCGCCGAAGACGGCACTACCCAGATCGACCACATCATCGTTTCTCAGTACGGGGTCTTTGTGGTGGAAACCAAGAACATGAAAGGCTGGATCTTCGGTAACGCCAAACAGCGGTATTGGACGCAGAAGATCTTCAAGTACTCGCAGAAATTTCAGAACCCGCTGCACCAGAACTACAAACACGTTAAGACACTGCAAAACCTGTTGGACCTGAGTGATGAGCAGGTGTTTTCGGTAGTGGTCTTTGTGGGGGATTCGACGTTCAAAACGCCCATGCCGGAGAACGTGACCCACGGTGGTGGATATGTCCGCTTTATCAAAGCCCAAACCGAGCAGC
>NZ_DDOI01000137.1:31344-39471 GCF_002341575.1 Marinobacter sp. UBA2498
CTACAGAAATCACCGTAGGCACGTGGCGCATGTGAAGGAGGTCGTGGCGAAGAAAAACAGTGAGCCACGGTGCCCGAAGTGCCGGGGTGAGATGGTAAAGCGCACGGTGAGGCGCGGAGAGAATATTGGGAAGGAGTTTTTTGGCTGCAAGGCATTTCCCAAGTGCCGGGGGATCGTTGGTGCTTCGTTATTGCAGTAACGAAGCTGTCAAATGATTACGGAGCGACCAGAGTATTAACGCAGCGTAGCGCATTGATTTAAAGGATTTAATTGGCGAAATCTGAGTTTTTGGTTTTGAGCATTTATTGACGCTCAAATGATTGCAATAACGAAGCCCGCTTTCTAATCACTGTTAGCCAATAACTAGACTAAGGAGAAAACCAATAACATATGGATCACATACTCAATCAACTCGTTTTACCCGATAGATACGAGCGTCTCCGCGACCACCTTGGTGATGATATCGCCAACCTTCTTGTACAGCCAGCTGACGCCAATATTGAGACTTTGAAGGTGCTGTCTGACGAGATCAAGACGCGGAAAGAGGGGATCTTGGTCCCTCTCAGCGGACAAACTGGGGTTGGCAAGACTACTTTTGCAATGAACGCGACACAGTGGGTTCCAGGCGAATTTACCCAGTCGCTTCAGTACGAAGGTGAACTTGATTTTGATTCCTTAAATCTCGCGGTTAAGGAATTTTCTAGATCGTTGCCAGCCGATAACGCTAGGATAATTCCAATCAATATTGATCATCGCGAAAATAATCCACCCTCTGACGCAGAACTGGCTGCTATTAAACGATTTTTGCGTACAAATGCTGCAGGAGTTCCGGTAGTCCTCTTTTGGCCTGAAACAGACCCTGAAACGGCCAAAAATCTTTCTGACAGATACGTAGGAATCGCGGGTGAGGCTTCTGTAGACCTACCTGTGGTTTGCGAAGGTCCGGCAAGTGATATGTGGAGAGAAATTGCGCGTCATACGCTCTCTCTTTGCAACGATCTCCCGCACCTTGAGGAGCTCGGTGTCGACCCTGAAGACTACGAGCCATCAGAGTTTCGGTCCCTCGGTGATTTTCTAAGGAGAATTTCGCGAGACTTCAACAAACGAATTCAAGCGCTTCGGTCAGAGTTGGAAGTTCCGGTCTCTGTCGCTATCGTCTTCGTAAGCCAAAGCGCTGATCCGGGTGTGCTAACCCAGATCACCTCCTCCGCAAAGTACGGACTTTTAGATGGTCATTCACTTATCTCAGTAACTCCGCAAAGTGTTATCGGTAAGTGGTGGGATCAGAGAAGAGGATTATTGACCAGAACTATCGTTCAGCTCAGCGCATCAGCACTGTGCTTACCTCCCACCGCAGCAGCATCATGTATCAGAAACTTTTCCAGTGAGATGTCTCTTTTTGATGATGCAGGTTATCGGCGGTATGGCCCAGCCCGAGGTGTACGGGATTTTTTACGTAGCGATCTAGGTAAGTTTCTAACAAATTCGCCAATGTCGCGTTTTGAGGCGCGAGGTACTCCGGGCGACGAAGCTACAGCAGCATTCCAGCTGCTCGCAGAGTCAGGTTTTAATCTTGGTAAAGACAAGAACCTTAACGGAGTAATGGCCATCGGTATTGATCACCTCCTTCATGATTCTGAAATACCTTTTGAAAGAGTCACGGCAGAAGAGAAGCTTCCATTTTGTCCCTTGATACCTGATAACGCCGTTTATTTTGAGAACCGAGTCCAGTGCGTGGAATACACTTGGAGAAAGAGCGACTTCCTTTCATCAAATTACCGATCAACAGTGGCTCAGTATATTTTGGAGAAGTTAAAAAATTATGCCCGAGAGCTTGGTTGGACCAATGACTGATACGGGGCTAACAAACTCAGGCACAGCGACGGCTACTGCATTGCGGCTTCGCCTCCATCTCGTAGCCGCGGGTGTTGAGTGGCGTTAAGCATTATTAAAATTCGGGAGTCTTAGTGGACGAGAAAATAAAAATTTACCTCGGCGGAGAACTCGCCCACCTTTACGAACTTGGTTACATATCGACTGATCTGCATCAGCTTGCTGCTTTCGGAGAGATGGTTGAGGAGTCGAGAACCGCAGATATTGAACGGTTCTTTCTTAAAAAGCGTCCCACGCCCATCAATCGCTACACTAAGCTCACGGGCGAGAAGCGCCCTCGAAGAACCGAGGTGCTTGAGGTTAGACCCGGTTCAATAGAACTGATTCTTGGTGTCTCAACGCTCGTTGCGAGTATAGCAATGCCATTAGTCGCAATTCGTGTGAATCGGGAATTGCAAAGGCGTGACGTTAAAGTTCAATTCAATATCAGTCCCCAGGACGCGCGTTTGAAAAGAGCACTTGATGCATATGAAGCAGGCACATTTGGTGACGGCGAGGATGGATTGCAGTTACTGTTTTCCGCACTATCAAACGACTACGATGTGACGGCTCTCGGTCCACATCTCTATGAGATTGAACACGTTGTGGATCAATATAGTCGCCGAATTGTTAGAACGATTAGCAAGTTCCATTGAAGTGATGGTTAACCAGCGAATCACGTCGACCAATTTATTCGCTGCTGCCCCCAAATTGGCGGCTTATTCGAGGCGTTAGGGCTCTTGTGGGAGTTCTAAAGAATTCAAGGATAAGGGATGCACATAAGCTCATTAAGAATACGAAATTTCAGGAATTTCTTAAGCTCAAATTTCGAGTTTAAAAAAGGCGTTAACACTATTCTCGGTGAAAATGGTTCAGGCAAAACCAATGCGCTTTTCGCATTAAGGCTCCTTCTCGACGAGTCACTACCCAGAAGCATAACAAATTTACGAGATAGCGATTTCTGCCGTAACCTCGGAAATTGGAAAGGTCACTGGATTGTGATTTCTGTAGATTTTGATGAGCTGTCACCTCATGAAGGTTGCCAGATGCTAAAACACGATGCGGGTCACATGGACGGCAGTGAAAAAGGCACTCTAACCTATTATTTCCGACCCTGCCTAAAAATAAGGCAAGCTCTGTTTGAAGCAAATGGTAACGCAGCTTTAGCCCAGCAAACAATTGATGAAATAAGTATAGAAGACTATGAGCCGGTATTTTCCGGTAGAGCAAACGCTGATTTCTTATGCGATGATACATATCGAGACCTAGTCGGTGACTTTCAAAATTTCGTGTTTCCAGATCCGGATAACAAAGACTTTAAGGCCTATGGCGTAAAGCTTTCACCACTGCATGAAGAAGTATCCTTTACATTTGTGAAAGCATTGAGAGATGTAGTCGCAGACTTAAAGAGCTACAGAAACAGTCCATTAATAGCTTTGTTGAAAGGATTGGAAGCAGACATATCCGAAAAAGATTCCGAAAACATAACTACCCTTGTTTCTGATATAAACAATGCAATTTCAGAGTTGGATGAAATCAGGCAAGTTTCCAGCGGAATTCAAGATACACTGCATAAAACGGTTGGTTATACGTTTTCCCCAATCATTGATATTGAGTCGTCTTTACCAAGTGAGTTAGATAAACTGTTGCAAAAACTTTCGCTAACTGTTGGTGACAACTATGTGGACGGCTATAGCGGTGACCTTAATGAGCTCAGTCTTGGTGGAGCTAACTTAATTTATGTTGCACTAAAACTACTAGAATATGAGCGAAAACAGGAAGCCGATAAAGCGGCACAGTTTTTAGTAATAGAAGAACCAGAAGCCCATATTCATACTCATATTCAAAAAACATTGTTTGAAAGCCACACTATCAATAAGACTCAAGTTTTCCTATCAACGCACTCAGCTCATATCTCATCTGTAGCAAAAATTTCCGAGGTGAACATACTTGGGTTAAATGAAAATATCGTTGAAGTTTTTCAGCCTTCAAACAATCTAAATTCCACAGAGTGTAGCCGCATAGAAAGATACCTGAACGCCACACGCTCAACACTCCTTTTTGCTAAAGGAGTAATGTTAGTTGAGGGCGAAGCGGAGCTGATTTTAATTCCTGCTTTAGTTAAAAAAGTCCTTGGTTTATCACTGGACGAACTTGGTATAAGTCTAATAAGTATGGATAGCGCTTTTTTTGAGCACATTTCGAACTTATTTCACCCGGACAGGATACGAAAAAACTGTGCAATTATTACTGATTTAGATGTATCCATCGAGCCCCTTCCAGATGATGAGGCTGATGACAACAATTATCAAAATTTATGTCGAAATTCTCAAAAGTCAGGGGTGATTAGAAAGGGCAAGCTAGACGAACATACTAAGGATAATGATTATATCAGCGCCTTTTACGCCAACCATACTTTTGAAGTTGACTTCGTTGGTGCTGATAATTCAATTGAGATCAAAGAAGTGCTTCCCTCTATATACCAACAGAAAGCCAGTATTGATAAATCAATAGGCTTGCTTGAAGATAGCGAAGTTAGGATCTACGGAAAAGAAATACTTCGTCTTGCAGACAAGGTTGGTAAAGGATGGCTGTCTCTGCTGACTTCTGAAAAAGTAACTTCCCAAACTCACATTCCCAGTTACATACTAGATGCAATTGCATTTTCATGTGGCTACAAGCTTGCACCTAAAATTCTTTACAAAATGTGTTGTTATAGGCTTTCTAACCCCATGCCAGTATTGGAAGATGAAGATAAACCAATACAGTTTTTTACGGACAATAATTTGAATATTGATTCCTGTATTGATGAGTTTGAAAAACAGTGTCCTGACGATGACCTGTCTTACCTGATTCGGCTTCTGGATAGATAAGCATGAAATTAAGCGTTGAACAGCACGCCGCTGTATACTGCAACGGAAATGCATACGTTACAGCCTGTCCAGGAAGCGGAAAAACTAGGGCTCTTACGGCACGTATAGCAAAATGCGTTGAGGAATTAGCACATAAAAACAATAAAGTGCTCGCTGTAACTTTCACAAATAGAGCTGCCGATGAAATAAAGACAAGACTAGAAGAAAGTTACACCATCGAAAGTGGCCGAGTTTGGGCTGGTACGATTCATTCATTTGTAATTGAGTGGGTAATAAGGCCTTATGCCTCATACTCTGCAGCACTTAATTCTGGCTACTCTATTGCCGATGAGTTTGAAACAAGAAGAATTCTTAACAAATTAAAGGCCGATAAAGGTTTAAGAATTTTGGATGACGTAAATACGACCTTTAATAGGCGGGGTGTGGTTGAAAATATTAATGTCCGAGCAAAAGAAGTAGAACAAGAATACCGTGAGATACTATCTTCAAGAAAGAAAATCGATTTTGACCAGTCGCTATATTTTGCATTTCAGTTAATGGAAACGCTGCCAGAAGTTGCGCAGACGTTAAGCAATATATTTGCTCATATATGTGTTGATGAAGTTCAAGATACTCAAGATCTACAGTATGCGATTTTAGCTAAGATATTTAACGAGTCACAGAAAAAGCCTTCTTTGTTTATTGTAGGAGATGAGAATCAAGCGATTTATGGAGGAATTGGCGGGAAATCTCTTTCCTTAGCGGAATTGAATTCAGAGTTTATGGGAAGTAATATCAACCACTTTACGTTCTGCGACAATTACCGCTCTACGCAAAGACTGGTTGACTATTTTTCAGCCTTTAGAGGTGTTCAAGGAGGGCTGTCAAAAGCAGCGCATAGAAATGAGCAAGGGACCATAAGCTTTTTTAACCAATCAGTGGACAAAGAAAATTTGGCCGAAATCATATCAGGGTTAATTCAAGCAGAGCTCAATAACGGCACAAATGAAAATGATATATGTGTTATTGCTCCTCAGTGGGCACCGATAAGGTCAATGACAAAGAAGCTCATAACTTTACTTCCGCAAGTGAAGTTTGATGCTCCAGCTTTATCACCATTTCATGGCCAACAAGATAATTTTTGGTTGATAGTTGCCAAATTGGTATTGAGTGAGCCGTCAGGAAGGTTGCTAAGTGCTCGCGTTAGATGGGCAAACCAGTTGTTAAATAGCCTTATAGAGAGTCATCATAAAACCCGTAATTTAACCGCTAGAAAACTGCTTAAAGTAATTAATTCCTTTAACAGCGATACTGTAATAGGCACTGAATACCTTAAAGAGTGCTTTGAGTTTATTCTCGATGAATTGGACATAGATTTATCGCATGATTTTTTGCTTAAGGAACAATTTGAGTTGTTCTTTGAGAAGGCTAATTCAAATATAGAAAACAATAACGGTCAATATGAAGACACGGTAGTTGCCCTTAAGAGCTTTTTTAAGGAGTCTTCTGGGATAGTTGTAAACTCATGCCATGGGGTAAAGGGAGAGGAGTATAAGACTGTAATAGCATTCGGTTTGTTAAAAGGTTACATCCCCCATTGGAATGACATAATTAATCAACCTGCTCAGGTAGGAAGAGATGCTGAGTCAAAAATGCTTTATGTAATAGCTTCAAGAGCAAAAGAGAGGCTATTCTTATTTGCTGAGTATGGTCGCAGAACTCAAGGTGGAAAGCCTTATGAAACCTCTAACATGCTGAATACATATAATTATCAATATGATTAAAGCCCCGTCTAGCTATCGTGTAGCCACTCAAGTGTGAATCATATTTCTCTTCTGAGATTAGCACTAACAAGGCGCTGCTGTCGGAAAAATTTTCCGTTGCGCTCCAAATTTCCCGCAGAGCGCGGCGTTGGCGAAAACCGCTACAGATATATTTCGCGGTTATTTGGGTAAGCTGTCCCGCTTCTCCGGAGTCATTCCCTTTTCCCATTCAGCCTCATCGCCCGGCGCTGGCAAAAACCGCCCAAACTCGATCATCTGGTTGGCCGGAATGTCCTGCAGATAGATCCAGACATCTTCAGCTGAGATTTCCCCAATTTGGGCGATTTCTTCAAGCATCTGGCTCATCAGGGCCTGTTTGATCTCGATGCTTCTGCCCTCCCGCACCAGGCCGTGAACATACACCTGAGGCGCGGTGTTCACTCTGCCACCCACAAAGTGTTCGCCCTCATTGGCCGCAGAAAACAGAACCTGGGCAAAGAACCGGGGAGTGCATATTCCGGCCCATCATGAACACCCATTCCGGACGAACGTGAACACTGATTCTGGTTCAACGTGAACAGCCGTTCCGATTGAAGGTGAACACTTTTCCGGATTTTCCGGAATCGGTGTTCACGATGCCGGAATCAGCGTTCACATTCCCGGAAACGGTGTTCACGTTCAACCGGAATCCTTCTTAACGCATTGTTTATTCAACCGTTTGCTACTCTGACTCCTTTTTTTGGGGAGCGGAGTTGTGCCAGCAAAGAGAATTCCAATGCGTAAAATCAGAGAGGTGCTTCGCCTAAGGCTGGAAGCCGGGCTCTCGATCCGGCAGATCAGTGCCAGCACCAAGACCAGTGTCGGGGCCATCCAGAAGCTGTTAGCCCGGGCCGATGCCCTGAACCTCAACTGGCCGTTGCCCGAGGATTTGGATGATGGCCGCCTTGCGGCCCTGTTCTATCCCGGTGCCGATCCCACCACATCGACTCGCTACCAGGTGCCTGACTGGGCCACCGTTCATCAGGAACTCAAGCGTAAAGGGATGACCAAGCAGCTGTTGTGGGAGGAATACACAGCTCAGTATCCCAATCGCTGCTACAGCTACTCCCAGTACTGTGACCGTTACCGGCACTGGCTGAAGCAGCAGAAGCGCTCCATGCGCCAGACCCATAAGGCCGGTGAGAAGTGCTTCGTGGATTACTGCGGCCCGACCGTGCCGATCATCAACCCGCAGACCGGTGAGGTACGCACCGCTCAGGTGTTCGTGGCGGTGCTTGGGGCCTCCAACTACACCTACGCTGAAGCTACCTGGAGCCAGAGTTTACGAGACTGGCTATCCAGTCACGTGCGTACCTTTGAGTTCTTCGGTGGCATTCCGGAGATGGTCGTGCCGGACAACCTGCGCAGCGGTGTCAGCAAGGCCTGTCGGTACGATCCAGAGCTAAACCCCAGCTACCAGCAACTGGCCGAGCACTATCAGGTGGCCATCCTCCCGGCCAGGCCCTACAAGCCCAAGGACAAATCCAAGGCAGAAGTGGGCGTGCAAATCGTGGAGCGCTGGATCCTCGCCCGGTTGCGTCACCACACCTTCTTCACCCTCGCCGAAGCTAATCAATGCATTCGATCGTTGCTTGAAGAAC
>NZ_DDOI01000137.1:39588-39910 GCF_002341575.1 Marinobacter sp. UBA2498
TTCGAGACACTGGATCAACCAGCTCTGCGGCCCTTGCCGAAACAGCCCTATGAGTACGTCGAGATCCGGCGTTGCCGCGTTAACATCGATTACCACATCGAGTTCGAGCAGCACCATTACTCAGTCCCTCACCAGTACGTGGGAGAGCAGGTGGAAGTCCAGGTCAGCGACCACCTGGTGCAGATCCACTTCCGGCAACGCCAGGTGGCAAGTCACCCACGGCGTCACAGGCCGGGCACCACTACCGAAGCTGGTCACATGCCTACCCGGCACCGCAAACATCAGCAATGGACCCCTGGCCGTCTCAAGAACTGGGCCCGGG
>NZ_DDOI01000137.1:40156-40313 GCF_002341575.1 Marinobacter sp. UBA2498
CATCCGGAGCAGGCCTACCGGGTCTGTCTCGGGCTACTCAACCTGACTCGGGAGTACCCCAGCCAACGCCTGAATGCCGGCTGCCGCATCGCCAATCGGGAAGGTCTGAACCGGCTCAAACACATCAAGGCCATCCTCCGGAGCAACCGGGACAAGC
>NZ_DDOI01000013.1:0-4882 GCF_002341575.1 Marinobacter sp. UBA2498
ACCTGGCGCCGGTCGGTAAAAATCAGTACCCGGCGGAGCCGGGTAGCCGACGGTCTGACGGCACCAGATCATAGACTCGATGTGCATGTTCTGGTGGTAGATTGCGTAGCGGTAGAGGTAACGGGCCTGGTCGGTTAACGGTTGCTTCTCGATCCGCTCGGCCACTCGATCATAGATGAGATTGAAGTAGTCGAGGGTTTTCTGCCGCCCCGGAAACAACTCGCGGTTCCATCGATCCCGGTGTTCGATGTGGAACGAATCCCACAGGTCGTCCATGGCAGGATCATGGCTCGGTGTGCCATCCAGCAGGTTGAAGACGAAGACTTCGTAAAAGAAGGCCGCATGCCCCATTTCCCAGAGCGGTGGATTGACGCCCGGATGGTAGGGAACGTCCAGCGCGGTCTCGGGAAGAGAACACACGAGGGTCTCGGTTCGCTTCCTTGTCCATTCAAGCTGCTCCAGCAATTCCGACTTTGCCAGATCGATTTGCTCAATCACTGCCATCGTGCCAGTCACCCATCAAAACAGATGACTAACAGCATAACAGAGAGTACAGACACCGGTTAAACGGCGTCACGCCCAGACCGCCAGAATGACTGGCACAGCTACCACGGTTACGAGGAGAGACAGCGGCAGCCCCAGCCGCCAGTAGTCCCCAAAGCGATAACCTCCGGGCTCCATAACCAGAGCATTGGATTGATGCCCTACCGGGGTCAGAAAGGCGCAGGAGGCGCCAACCGCCACCGCCATCAACATGGCATCGGCGGCAATGCCAAGCTGCCCGGAAAGACTCAAGGCAATCGGCGCAACCAGGATGGCCGCTGCCGCGTTGTTCACAACGTTCGACAGCAGCATTGTGCCCGTAAGGATAATGGTAACAACCACCCAGGCATCGCCTCCGGAGCCCAGCATCAGCATCCAGGACGCGATCAATTCTGCCCCACCGGTAGTCTCGAGGGCCTGCCCCACAGGAATCATGGCGGCCAGCAGAACGATAACGGGCCAGTCAATCGCCCGGTAGGCTTCCTGGTTGCTGAGAACCTTGCTGAGAACCATGACCACGGCGCAGGCGACCAGCGCGACCGGGGGAGATAACCAGCCAACCACAATCAACGCAATGGCGGCGATAAAAAGGCCGCCAGCCAGAAGGGAGTTGCGCTCCCTGCCAAACCGGAGACCCCGCTCGGCCAGGGGCAGGCAGCCGAGCCCCTGAAGCGTGACACTCAAGGTTTCCTCCTCGCCCTGGACCAGAAGGATGTCGCCAGCCTGAAAACGAATATCACCCAGACGTCGCTGCAACCGCTGACCCTGACGCGCAATCGCAACGATGTTGAGACCGTTCTGCTCGCGAAGATTGAGCCTGTTGGCGGTTTTTCCGATCAGCCCCGATTCCGGCGTGATGACCGCTTCGATCAAACGCACGTCGCCCTCAGACAGGGACTTTTCGCCCGGCTTTCCCGACTCTGGTTCTTCCTGATCGGACGCTTCTGAAGAGGCTTCCTCCACTCTCGCCAACTCGAGCCCGGTGCTGTCCAGAAAGTCCTGCAAGGCATCGGTATCCGCTTCCACCAGGAGCAGATCATCGCCGCGCAGGACGGAGAACGTAGAGGGAGCCAGCGACCGCTTGTCATCCCGGATAAGCGCCAGAACCACGACGTCCTTCTCGGCATCGGCGCGCGTCAGAAGCCCATGAAGGGTTGCCCCAACGTGGGAGGAATCCTCCGGCACCCGAAGCTCGGTAACATAGTCGCCCACACTGAACAGCTTGCCACCGTCGTCGGGCTTACCCCGCCGCGGCGTCAGCCGCCACCCGACCAGCGTGATAAAGCCAATGCCTGCCAACGTAATGGCAAGGCCCACCGGTGCGAAGTCAAACATGCCGAACGAACCAGCTTCCCGATAACTGGCAATGATGATGTTCGGAGGCGTGCCAATCAGTGTCATGGTTCCCCCGAGCAGGGAACCAAATGCCAGGGGCATCAGCAGCAGCGAGGGCGACCGCCCGGCTTCCCTGGACATCCAGACCGCCACCGGCATCAACAGTGCGAGTGCACCAACGTTGTTGATAAACCCCGAGCAAAGGGCCACCACTGAAGTCAGCATCAGCACCTGCAGCGTCGGCCTGTGCCCGACCTTTCCAAGCAGCCTGGCCAGGCGGTCAACCACACCGCCGTTGACCAGCCCCTGGCTGATAACCAGAACCGCCGCCACCGTGACAACCGCAGGATGGCCAAAGCCGTCGAACAGTTGATCCACAGGCACGATCCCGGCAATCGAGACAGCAAGAAGCGCGATCAGGGCGACCAGATCGAACCGGATTCGGTTCCAGACGAACAGCACCAGGGCGATACCCAGTATCGAAAAAACAATGGCCTGATCCGTGTTCAACACCTTCCCTCCGGTTGGCACCGAGCTTGTTTCTCTTCAGGTTACAGTATCGAACACATCACGAGCGATACACCAAATATCCTCGCCTCAACGAAAAAACCCCGCCGAGGCGGGGTTTTTGTGGCTTCCGGATTACTCCGGAAGAGACAACTGAACTGTTCTATTAACCGAACTGGTTCATGGTGTTGTCTTTACCACCGGCCTTCAGGGCCGCGTCACCAGCGAAGAATTCCTTGTGGTCGTCACCGATGTTGGAACCAGCCATATCCTGGTGCTTGACGGTGGCGATACCCTGACGGATTTCCTTGCGCTGTACACCAGCCACGTAGGCCAGCATGCCTTCGTCACCGAAGTAACCCTTGGCCAGGTTGTCGGTAGACAGGGCCGCGGTGTGGTAAGTCGGCAGCGTGATCAGGTGGTGGAAGATACCCGCTTCGCGTGAACCGTCACGCTGGAAGTTACGGCACCACTCGTCAGCCAGCTGACCCAGCTCGGTGTTGTCGTACTCTTCGCTCATCAGCTTGTCGCGGTCGTAGGCAGAAACGTCCTTGCCTTCTTCCTTCCATGCGTCGAATACCTGCTGACGGAAGTTCAGGGTCCAGTTGAACGACGGGCTGTTGTTATAGACCAGCTTGGCGTTCGGGATGACTTCGCGGACGCGGTCCATCATCGAGGCGATCTGCTCGACGTGCGGCTTCTCGGTTTCGATCCACAGCAGGTCGGCACCATTCTGCAGGCTGGTGATGCAGTCCAGCACAACACGGTCTTCGCCAGTGCCCGGCTTGAACTGGAACAGGCCAGAAGCCAGACGCTTCGGACGAACCAGCTGGCCCTTCTGCTTGATGACAACGTCGCCGTTGTTGATGTCTTCAGCCTTCTCGATCACTTCACCGTCGATGAAGCTGTTGTACTGGTCACCCAGATCGCCCGGCTCTTCGGTTACGGCGATCTTCTGGGTCAGGCCAGCGCCCAGGGAGTCGGTACGGGCAACGATAACACCGTCGTCCACACCCAGCTCCAGGAACGCCAGACGAACGGCGTTAATCTTGGACAGGAAGTCGGCGTGGGGAACAGTTACCTTGCCGTCCTGGTGACCACACTGCTTCTCATCAGACACCTGGTTCTCGATCTGGATGCAGCAGGCACCGGCTTCGATCATCTGCTTGGCCAGCAGGTAGGTCGCTTCGGCGTTACCAAAACCAGCATCGATGTCGGCAATGATCGGCACAACGTGAGTTTCGTGGTTGTCGATCTGCTTGATCAGTTCTTCAGCCTTGGCGTTGTCGCCAGCTTTCTCAGCTTCTTCCAGGGCACGGAACAGGTGGTTCAGTTCCCAGGCATCTGCCTGACGCAGGAAGGTGTACAGCTCTTCGATCAGGCCGGATACGGCAGTCTTCTCGTGCATGGACTGGTCAGGCAGCGGACCGAACTCGGAACGCAGGGCAGCAACCATCCAGCCAGACAGGTACAGGTAGCGACGCTTGGTGGTGCCGAAGTGCTTCTTGATGGACAGCATCTTCTGCTGACCGATAAAGCCGTGCCAGCAGCCCAGGGACTGGGTGTACTGGGCGGTGTCCTGATCGTAGTTCGCCATGTCTTCGCGCATGATCCTGGCGGTGTACTTCGCGATATCCAGACCAGTCTTGAACTTGTTCTGGGCGCGCATGCGAGCGGCGTGCTTCGGGTTGATAGCATTCCAGGTCGGGTGCTGCTTCAACAGGGAAGCAATCTGGTCAACGTCTTGTGCGTAGGGCATTGTCTCAATCCTTTCTACGTTGGTTTTCTAAGTCGATGCGGAGAAGCGTACAGCAACTTCCGAAGCCAACAACCTGCTCACTTTTTGAGCGAAGCGCTGACATTGATGGTTACTTTAGTGGTTTCAAATTTATAATTGAAATTTATATAATCTATTTTCGGCATTTTCCTGGTGAATGGTAAGAACCCCTTATTCTTGAGTTGGATCAACATCGGAAAAGTGGCTATTGTTACTGTTAACAGTGAGCAAGCATCACCCGACCCCATCAGGCGCAAACAGTGTTCTACCTGCGAGCTTTCAGCCACTCCCTTGTGCATGCCCTGAAGAACCTGGTTCCGATCATCGCCGTCGTTGTCTTCTTCCAGCTTGTTATTCTCCGGCAAATGCCGGACAACACGTTTGCGATGGCAGCGGGTCTGCTGATCGTGGCTGTCGGCGTTGCCCTGTTCCTCCAGGGCCTTGAGCTGAGCATCTTCCCGGTTGGCAAAAGTCTGTCCAATCAGTTTGCCCGCAGGGGCTCTGTGCCGGTTCTGCTCTCGTTCGGCTTCGCAATGGGCTTTTCTGCGGTGGTGGCAGAGCCGGCACTGATTGCCGTGGCCCAGCAGGCGGAGGAAATCAGCGAGGGCAAGATAAAGGCCCTGACACTCAGGATACTGGTGGCCGTTTCCGTTGGCCTCGTCGTTGCCCTGGGCGTGTTCAGAACCATATTTGGTTACCCGCTGCACTGGTTCATGATCA
>NZ_DDOI01000013.1:4951-5501 GCF_002341575.1 Marinobacter sp. UBA2498
CGCTGCACTGGTTCATGATCATCGGTTACATCGTGGTGGTGATCATTACCTGGTTCGCGCCACCCGAGATTGTTGGTCTTGCCTACGATTCAGGTGGCGTGACCACCAACATCGTCACCGTTCCCCTGATTGCCGCCCTGGGCATTGGTCTCGCGGCTTCCATTCGGGGTCGAAACCCCTTGTTGGACGGCTTCGGACTGGTTGCCCTCGCGGTGATGGTTCCCATGATTACCGTTCAGCTTTACGGGATTTTTGTCTATTCCGGTGTTACCACCGATCCGACCACGGTGCCAACCCTGGTACACAATGGAACCGCCGATCAGACTCCCGTTCTGCTGACGATGCTGCTCGATCTTGCCGGCATGATCCGGGATGTACTTCCGATCATTATCACCATCCTTTTTTTCCAGTACCTGGTGTTGCGCCGGGGGCTGACCAACCCGCGCAAGATCCTGTTCGGGTTTGCGCTGGTGGTGCTCGGTCTCTATGCCTTCGTGGTCGGTCTGAAACTCGGCCTGTTCCCGATCGGCACCAGTATGGCCCGGCAACT
>NZ_DDOI01000013.1:5583-10576 GCF_002341575.1 Marinobacter sp. UBA2498
CACCAGTATGGCCCGGCAACTGATGAGCATGGAGGGCTTCGTCTTTGTCTATCTCTTCGCCTTCATGATCGGGTTCGCCACCACCATGGCCGAACCCGCGTTGATCGCAATCGGACACCAGGCGGAACAGGCCGCGGCCGGTACCATAAACGGCAATGCCATCAGGATTATCGTGGCGGTCGGGGTCGCTGTCGGGATCACCCTCGGCGTCCACCGGATCATCAGTGGCGACTCCATTCACCATTACATCATTGGCGGCTATATTCTGGTCATCATCCTGACCGCGCTGGCCCCGAGATACATCATCCCGCTGGCGTACGATCTTGGCGGGGTTACCACCTCCGAGGTTACCGTACCTCTGGTAACCGCACTGGGTATTGGTCTGGCCAGCAGCATTGAAGGCCGTAACGTGCTGATCGACGGGTTCGGCCTGATTGCCTTCGCCTCCATCTTTCCGATCGTGACGGTGATGGGCTACGCCATCATTGTTGAAATGCTTGCCAAGCAGAGGAAAACAGACTCATGAAATTTTCGGTTCTGGTAGCAATTGTTCCAGAGGATCAGGAACAGGACTGCGTTAATGCCGCGAGGGACCTTGGCGCCGGTGGTATCACGGTGATTCCCGGCCGCGGCATCAGCAACACCGCGAAAAAAACCTTCTTCGGCCTGACCTACGACGGCAGCCAAAGCGTTCTGCTGATGGTGCTGGAGAAGGGCCTCTCGCTCGATATTCTGAAGGTTATCCAGAAGATACTCATGCCCGACCATAACGATTCCAGGGGACTGGTGTTCACACTTCCCCTGGAACACCTGGGCGGGATCGACATGTCCCAGGTCGCAAAATTCGAACAACATCTGAAAGATTCACTGTAACCGGAGAACAGCCATGAAACTGGTCAAAGATGTGATGGTGCGGGATGTAATGACCATCTCTCCGTTTGCCAGCATCCGTGAGGCGCTGTCACAGATGAAACAGCACTCTGTGAAATCGCTGGTGGTGGAGAAAACGAGCGAGCACGATGCCTGGGGTCTGATCACCTATACCAACGTGCTGAAAACGGTTATTGCCGAAGACGGCGACATCGACCTTCTGAACGTTTACGACGCCTGCGCCAAGCCTGTCATCAGCGTTGGCGAGAATCTGAACGTCCGACACGCTGCCAGCCTGATGAGCAAATACCGGGTAAAGCGCCTTCTGGTGCTGGCCGACAATGATCTCAAAGGCTTTGTGGTCATGGACGACATCATGGCGGCCCTGCTCGACAGCATCGACTGACCGGCATTCAGGTCATGCAAAGCACCACCAACCGGTCACCCGGCTGTAACTCAAGGTAGTCCTTGCGGGGCGGGTTCAGCTGCAGGTGGCGCCCGCTTTCATTGGCACGGTGCCGAAATATCCCGAGTGCCAGTTCACCTTCGGCCGCCACCGTTTTTTCCAGCACCTGAAACGTCGCACTGGCGGGCAAAGGGTAATCCGCCGGATCCCGGAACTGGATCTCGGCACCGCCAACGGTGAACAGTTCATCCAGCACGATGCGAAGCTCGCGCCGCAACGCCACCTGCGCCAGAACATGACTGAGAATCATGGGGCTGATCATCATCTCGCTCTGATGCCCATCCAGCAGGTGCCGGTTGTCGGGGTCGCTCAACTCCATGATCAGTTGAGGCCTCCGGGCAAAATCGGCCAGGATGTCCTCAAGCTGCAGGTACCCCACCATCGCCCGGGCATCGGCCTCTTCACCAGAAGCCAGCCGGTCACTGCTCAGCAGGATCACGGTATCGTAGCCCGCCGGCCCTATCCGGCGGAGCTCCCCCTCCACCATGTAGTCCGCCTCGATATGCCGACAGGTCAGGCGGCCCGAATTGTCGACATAGCGTGCAATGGCCTGTTCCCGTTCGGCTTTGGGAACCACGGAGACCAGATCCACCTCAAAATGACGGTGGCCATAGCTGAGGAACTCCGCGATCAGGCTGGGCACGCGTCGGTTCCAGCCTAAGACCAGAACCCGGTGATTCATCTGGTCCACGGGCCGCTCAACCCGCACCGCCTGCCCTCTCACCAAGGCAGGCAAGGGCGCCTTTTTGGGATTCGGCTCGGTCTCGGAGTAATCCCGGGCCATGATGACCACCCGATCAGCCGATGCAATGGGTGAGTCTGAGGGCGCCAGCAACTGGACGTCCCATCCTGAACCGCTGGGTTTCAACAGCCCCAGCACGATGACTTCGGGCCGGGCGGCCGCCAGCTCGCCCAGCGTCATGCCTGCCAGCGACTCGCCTCCGCGGATATAGATCTCGTTACCCTCACCGGCTGTCAGCAGCTCGTTGAACACTTCAGACAGGCCAGGATGAAGGATGTTCTGCACCATCAGGCGACTGATGGTGGCATCGCCTGCCACGACCTCCACGGCCCCGGGGTAGGCCCGCTCTATCACCGGGAGTTTGCGGACGTCCTGGATCTCGGCCACCACAAACGGCAACGAGGACTGAAAATGCCTTGCCTGCGCGGCTATGGACAGCAGCGCCTTGACCGTCTCCACGTCCGATGTGACCAGGCTGCCAGCTTCGTGGGCCGCGCTGGGCACGATAACCGCCGCTGCATCCAGGCAAGCCACCCGGTGCAGGGCATCCGGCTGGATTGCGGATCCCGATCGCAGGATGATCTGGCGGGCCCGGCGCCCGATACCAGGCTCGGTGCGCAACTCATGAACCTGGGCTGCAGACGCCTCCTCAGACAACACCACGAGGTTGAGCTTCTGGGCATCGTGCTTTTCCAGAAAACGGCGCACCCGGCCACTGGAGCCCAACAGCTCGGAGAGCAACGGGAGGGTCTGGCTGGTCCAGCCCAGCACCACCACATGATTCTTCAGCGTAACCGGCGTAAGGCCTCTCTCAAGATCCGCCATTTTAGCGATCAACCACCGTGTCAGGATCGCCACCAGAGTGCCCATGAACACCACATAGCCGCTAATAGTCAGCAGGGTCGAAACAAAGCGCTGCCAGGTGCCAACGTCGTCACCCAGGTAACCTGGATCGGTCAACCGAAGAAACGCCCACCAGATTGCAGAGCCCGGATCTTCGAAGTCGCCGCCCTGGGGAACCACAAGCAGGCCACCGATTAACGAGATCAGGCCAATGAAGACACCGACCACGAGAAGCTGAAATCCCGCGCCTTTGACGAGCTGGCGTTCCAGTATGAATTTGACTCGGTCGATCAGCCGGAAAGGCAGCATGGCAGTCCTCTTGAAGAGAGTATTTTCGTCGCGTCAGGGTAGACCATCCGGAAACGGATGGAATCAGGTTTTTATCCGGAAGCCCGATCAGTTTCAGACGCAGGGCAACTGATCAGACGCAAAGCTTCGTCCAGGGAGGAAGTATAGCGGCTAACGCCAGCTATCGGCGCAACCCCGGCACGAGCGAGGGTGCGCAAAGGCTGGAACTGAAGATCGGCAATCACAATCTGTGTACCGTCCCGTTCACAGGTAGCAATAAGCTTGTTCAAAGCGGACAGCCCGCCGGCATCGAGAATCGTCACGCCGTCCATGTACAGAATGAATCCGCGGGCGTTCCGGGCGAGCACTGCCAGTTCCCCGAAAATCCGGTCCGCAGCGGCAAAAAACAGGGGGCCGTTTATCTTGAACACCTGCCAGCCATCGGGCAGCCGGGATTCTGCAATCCGTTTGCTCTGGGTGATATCTGTAACCCGGGTCATCTGGGCCATTTCCCGCATGAACAGGACCGCCGCCAACAGGACGCCGGTGGTGATGGCAATGACCATGTCGAGCAATACCGTCAGTGAAAAGCAGGTGAGAAAAACCAGGATGTCGCTGCGCGGCGCGGTTTTCAGAAGATGCAGGGACTTGGGGGCCTCACTCATATTCCAGGCCACCATCACCAGCAGGGCGGCCATGGCCGGCATGGGAAGATACGCCAGCAGGCCCGCCAGCGAAACCAGCGCCAGCAGAACGACCAGCGAATGCACCATTGCGGAGACCGGCGACTCGGCGCCGGCCCGGTAGTTGGCCGCCGAGCGGGCGATGGCGGCCGTGGCGGTAATGCCGCCGAAAAACGGCGTGATGATGTTGCCAAGGCCCTGCCCCATGAGCTCGCTGTTGGCGCTGTGGCGTTTGCCAGTCATGCCATCAAGCACCACGGCGCACAGGAGAGACTCGATGGCCCCAAGCATGGCAATGGCAAAAGCTGCCGGCAGCAGATCCCGGACCAGCGACCATGACAGCCCGACGGGCTCGCCCGATGCCCCTGCCTGCTGCCACGGCCAGGCGAATTCCGGCAAGAACGGCGGAATACCCGCTCCCTCGGTGCCGTCCGGCAGGAGATAACTGAACCTTGAACCAATGGTATCGATAGCAGCACCCTGGGCATTCAACCAGAGCGTAAGCAGGCTTCCGATCACCACCGCTGGCAGATGCGGGGGCACCGGGGTTTTCAGGCGTGGCCAGAGCAACATGCAGGCAAGGGTGACACCGGCCACCAGGGTACTCATACCATCAAATTCCGGCAGCGCACCGGTCAGCAGGGCCAGCTTGTCCCAATAATGCTCGGGCATATCGCCAACCTGAAGGCCCAGAAAATCCCGGATCTGCAGGGTGGCAATCACCACGGCGATCCCCCCGGTAAACCCGAGGGTTACCGATTCTGGAATGTATTCGATAAAACGACCCAGTCGCATCAGAGCCATCAGAATCAGCAAAACGCCCGACATCAAGGTGGCCAAAAGCAGACCGCCCAGCCCATAGCTCTGGGCGATGGGGTACAGAATGACAACGAAAGCAGCGGTGGGGCCGGAGATGCTGAACCGGCTGCCACCGGTCAATGCGATCACAAACCCGGCAATAATGGCGGTGTAGAGGCCGTACTGGGGTGCAACACCACTGGCGATCGCCAATGCCATGGCCAGGGGTATGGCAATAATGCCCACCGTCAAACCCGCCATCACATCGCGCAGGAAACGGCGGCCCCGGTAGGGCTCATCAAT
>NZ_DDOI01000013.1:10620-32572 GCF_002341575.1 Marinobacter sp. UBA2498
GGGCTCATCAATACACGCTTCCCGGAATGCGTGGGCCATCCGGAGAGAAAAAAGGTGGGCTCGATGCGGCATGGGTGACTCGTTAATTGCAACTTTTAACGACTAATTATATGCTCATTATATCTGCATTCAATGTTAATACGGTTAACATCATCGAAAGCCACCCGAGGTAAAGAAAAACCCAATGGAAAACCGCACTGCCCGCCTGACGTTGCTGATCGATCCCGAGAAAAAGGCCGCCTTTGAAGAACTGTGCAAGCAGGAAGATGTGACGCCATCCCAGAAAGTGCGCCAGTTCATTCGGGAATACGTGGAAGAAAGACTGGGATCGGACTGGCGCGAAGATCGTAAAAAGAAATCCTGACGGGGTTCATTACGTAAAGACTATGATGAAACCTATCGCGCCAATCCTGCTGTTTGCCACTTTGTCTGTTATGAACGGATGCACTGCCATGCCTTCATCGAAAGCCCCCGACACGCTGAATTCGGCACCGCAAACCCAGTACGATGCCCTGCTCGTAAACCCGGCAAACAAGACCGCGCTGACTCCGGAAGAACTGGCGCAGCAACTAGCCGACGTCGATGTTGTGGTTGTCGGGGAATACCACGGGCACCATGGCTCACACCTTCTGCAATCCCGGCTTCAGAGCGCCCTGTTTCGGCTGCGGCCGGAGCAGATTCTCAGCATGGAGCAGTTCAACCTGGATCGTCAGGACGAACTGAACCGTTATCTGCGGGGAGAGACGGGCGAAACCGAAATGATCGAAGACGCCGAAGCCTGGGACAATTACCGTGCCTCCTATCGTCCATTGGTGGAGTTTGCACGCCGGCACGACCTTCCGGTGATCGCGTCCAATGCGCCGGCCGACGTGGTCCGCTGCGTTGGCCGCAAGGGCCCGGGCTATCTCGACCGTATTTCAGACACCTTGAGACAGAAATTACCCGCCAAACCCTTCATGGACACCCCGGAATACCGGGAAAAGTTCATGGCGGCCATCGGTGCAAGCCACCAGGCAGACGACACCATGAGCGAGCGGATGGACAACACCTACAAGGCCCAGTTGCTCAGGGACAACGCCATGGCAACACGTATTCTTCAGGCGCGGACAGAGCACCCGGAGCACCAGGTACTGCACGTGACTGGCACCTTTCACAGTGAAAATGGCCTGGGCACCGTGGCGTTTCTGAAACAGCGCGCGCCTGAAATCTCAGTCGCCATCGTAAGCCCGGCTTTCTGGCCTTGGGACGTCAACGAAGCGCCCCTGGAGAATAATCGCGCCAAGGGTGATTTCATCTACTTTATCCAGCCTCTGCCCGACGAATTCCGGGACGCCCAGCGGGAACGTGAGGCGATGACAGCCCGCTTTCGCCGCTCGACCGACAAAAGCTGTGACTGAAACGGCCGGCTACCGGCCTGACAGGCCCGATTCCAACTCAAGTGCCTGTTCAAACACCTTCCGGTCCTCGTCGCTGAACAGCACAAACCGGACAAGGCGAACAGAGTTGAGCTCCGCCAGCGTGTCAGACACCGCCTTCATGGCCACTGCCGCCGCATCCTGCAGTGGATAGCCGAAAACCCCGGTGGAGATGGCAGGAAAAGCGATGGACGTCAGCTTATGCCGATCTGCCAGCAACAGGGCATTTCTGAAACACTCGGCCAGCAAACGGTCGGATGGCTCGTCGACCCCGTAAACCGGCCCCAGACAATGGATTACGTGTTGGTTTGGCAGCTCGTGAGCCGAGCTGATAACTGCCTGCCCCGGCCTGATCGGCGCCAGAGCCCGGCATTCCTCTGCCAGCCCCGGTCCGGCGGCGCTGTGTATGGCGCCTGCCACGCCACTCCCTGGCAACAGTTCGGCGTTGGCGGCATTGACGATCACATCCATATCCTGCTGTTCAGCAATGTTTCCTCTGATGCACTCAACTTTCACAACCGTCATGTTTCCTTCCTTTTCGCTTGGGGCGTGAAACGCTAATCTTGACCATGATCTCAGGATAGCAGCCAGACACCGGATGCTTTCCGGAACATTCCGGTGACGTAATACAGGGACACCCCATGAAACTTTTTGCCTCAGTGATTCTCGGCGTCAGTGCCATCATTTCTGCCGCCCTGATTGGCAATGGCCTGACCGATCTGCGCACCGGCGACCGCTACGTGACCGTTAAAGGTGTGGCTGAACGGGAAGTGAATGCCGATCTGGCCCTGTGGCCGATCCGCTTTGTCGCCACCGGTGCGTCCCTGAGTGAAGCCCAGGAAAGGGCCAGAAGCAGCCGGGACGCGATCATGGCGTTCCTCAAACTGCAGGCCATTGACCAGAATGCGGTCGAACTCCAGCGCCTGGATGTTACCGATACCCGGGCCAACCCCTACCAGGCCAACAACGGAGAGCAGAAGTTCATCATCAGCCAGACGCTGATGGTGCGCAGTACTGACATCGACCGGATCCGGCAGGCAGCCCAGGGTGTCAGTGAACTGGTGGACTCCGGAGTGGTGCTGTCTTCGGACTACGGCCCGCCCGGCCCGACGTACGTATTTAACGGGCTCAACGACATCAAGCCGGAGATGATTGCCGAGGCAACGGCATCGGCCCGGGAAGCTGCCGACCAGTTCGCCCAGGATGCGAAAGCGGAACTCGGGGGGCTGCGACGCGCCAATCAGGGCGTTTTCCAGATTCTGGCCCGGGATCAGGCGCCGGGCATTATGGAGCAGCAACAGCCGGTAAAAACCGTCCGGGTAGTCTCAACCGTCGAATATTACCTTCGCTAGGCCAACCGCCTACTGCGTGGCCACCATCTCATCGGTCACCTGATATTCACCCGCCAGCCAGCGCAGAATCTCGTTGGCTGCAGGGTGGTCAAAGGCATCGTAGGTGTGCTGAAGGCTCTGGCGCTTTTCATCACTGATCCGGCCCAGGCCGGCGTCCTGCAGCACCAGTAAATCCGCATGCAGCTGCGCTGCCAACTCCCTGCCCAGCACCTCGCGGGCGACATGGCGGAATGCCTGGCCGTACTGATAGGAGGGCCCCAGGCGATAGGACTCCGCCAGCGTGATAGCCGGGATGGCCGTCAGCGTTGGCTGCAGGGCCGGATTGATACCATGGCCGGCAAGGTGCGCCGCGTTGGCCGCCGGTCGCCCGGTGAAGGCTCGCAGGTGCAGATGTTGCGACATCCGGTCGCCGTCGTTGACCGGGTAGTTGTCCCAGAGCACCGGCTTGCGGCCAAGCAGGTCTCCGACACGTTTCAGATGGCCGGGTGACACTTCCCGGGAACACACTTCCTCTCCGGTCCAGAACACGTTCACCGAGTGGTCCAGCTTGCGCCCGAGCGTCTCCAGATAATCCGCCGAACGCTCCCCGAACACGCGGTCGAGAACCGGATCATCGGAATAATAGCTGGGACAGACACTCAGCTGTTTGATTGAAGTACGGTCACGGACCCAGTGCACAATGTCCGTCTGGGTACCGGCAAGGTCCGGAGTGTCTGACCGCATGTCATCGAACAGAATCGCCAGCTCATCTATCCCGATGCGCTCCAGCAGGGCGAGTTTTTCTGCCAGCGACGCCCTGGCTTCGTCGTCAAACCGGTTGAACACCTCGAACGGACTCAGGCCGACACCAAAACGAACGCCTTCGTTACGGCAAAAGCGCGAGAAATCGGCCAGCTCCGCGGCCATCGCCGGCGGGTGCGGCTGCTGCCACTTCCGACGCAGAAAAACATCCGCCTTCGGGGCATAGAGATAAAATCCGTAACCATGGGGCGCCAGGGTGCGAACCAGTTGCCGCCGCTCCTGCCAGGTCCACATGGGGCCGTAAAATCCTTCAATGATGCCGAGTGTCGTTGCCATGGCCGATTTCCGCTCCGCTGGTTCCCGGGCCCGGTTCAGGTACCCTGTAACCTCCAAGTTTGACTAGACTTACCAGTAAAGCCAACTACAACCGAACTGCCCGACAAGGAGCAACTCAATGGAAATAAAAACGTTCGAGGATCTCATCGAATGGACGAGGCAACTGCACGCGCATCTTGCAAGGTGCCTGAAAGAGTCCGCCAAGCTCAACAACGACGAGCGAGCCAGCGCCCTCCTCGACTACCTGTCCAGCCACGAAACCATTCTCGAGAAAGCCGTACGGGAATTCGAGAAACAGGCTGATCCGAAGGCTCTCAATACCCGCATGTACGACTACCTGAACCACAAACCAATTAGGGCCAGTGCTGACTCCTACACGCACTACGCGTCAATGAGCTTTCAGGATATTGCCAGGGAAATCTTCCAGTTCCACGACCAGGTGATGGATCTCTACGATTCCCTGATTGGCAAGGCAGAGATTCCCGAGGCCAAGGCCTTGCTTGAGGATCTGCTTTCCCTCGAAGAGCACGAGGCCATGCGACTGTCGAGCCAGATCAGCCGCATGGACGACATCTGATCCGCCGTACGACCAAGGTCGTACACCAAGCGGTTTTTGATTTCGTTTGTTAACGATAATTGCTAACGTGAACTAGCATTAAGAGTGATTTTCCCCAAAAGGGGAGACGCTCGACCCACAAAAAAGATAAGAGGATAGAAGAGCAATGAAGATCCGTTCTGTTCTTTCCGCGGCTGTGCTGGCTGTGGCAACAACCTTTGCCTCCTCGCAGGCGCTCGCCCAAGATACCTTCACACTCCGCCTTGCAGAAACCTGGGGGCCAAACTTCCCGATTTTCGGTGACACCACCAAGCGTTTTGCCGAAACCGTCGAGAAAATGTCTGACGGACGCCTGAAAGTCCGCATCGATTCCGCCAACAAGCACAAAGCCCCGCTGGGCGTGTTTGATATGGTCAAGGCTGGTCAGTACGACATGGGCCATTCCGCATCCTACTACTGGAAAGGCAAGGTTCCAGAGACCCTGTTCTTCACCAGTATGCCGTTTGGCATGAACGCCATGGAACAGTACGCCTGGTTCTACCACGGCGGTGGCATGGAGCTGATGCAGGAAGTCTACGAGCCGCACAACATGCTGTCGTTCCCGGGCGGTAACACCGGCGTTCAGATGGGCGGCTGGTTTCGCAAGGAAATTAACTCGCTGGAAGACCTTCAGGGTCTGAAAATGCGCATCCCTGGCTTCGCTGGTGAAGTGTTCGCAGAAGTTGGCGTTAACCCGACCAACATCGCCCCGGGCGAGCTTTACACTGCTCTGGAACGCAACACCATCGATGCTGTTGAGTGGGTAGGTCCTGCCCTGGACTTGCGTCTCGGCTTCCAGCAGATCGCCGACTACTACTATACCGGCTGGCACGAGCCTGCGACCGAACTCCAGTTCCTTGTGAACAAGCGGGTTTGGGACAAGCTGCCAGCGGACCTGCAGGAGATCATGCGTGTTGCCATGCGCACTGCGTCCTACGACATGCTGGTTCACTCCCAGCACGCCAACGCAGAAGCTTGGGCTAATATTCGCGAAGAGTACCCGAATGTCCAGATCAAGCGTTTCCCAGACGAAATCTTTGACGCCATGTACGAAGCCAACAACAAGCTGCTGAAAGAAGCAGCTGCTGAAAGCGATATGGCTGCCAAGATTATCGACTCCCAGCAGAACTATCTTGAGCAGAGCCGCGCTTACACCAACATTTCTGAGCGCGCCTACCTCAACACTATGGCCGAAGTCGAGTAAGATATAGGCTTTAACGGAGCCGGGATCGCTCTCTGAGTGATCCCGGTTTTGTCGTTTATAGCAACGGATAAAAGCGCCAGTCCGTTTGGCGGGGGATCATCAATGCGGTGGATTATCAAACTGGACGACGGGCTTGCCCGGCTGTCCATCTTCTGTGGCTGGGTTGCCTGTGTCGCGATGATACTGATGGCAGCCAACGTCTTTTACGACGTAGTGGCCCGATACGCTTTTAACAACGTTTCAATCGGCATGCAGGAAATGGAGTGGCACCTCTATTCTGTGGTGTTCCTGCTGGGTATTCCCTACGCATTGCGCACGGATGGTCATGTTCGGGTCGACGTTTTCTACACCAAATGGAGCAACAAGGCCAAGGCCTGGGTCAACCTTGTTGGCGCCTTCATTTTCGTCATTCCCTTCGCTTATCTGATCGGCATTTACGGCTACGATTTCGCCCTCGACTCTTACAGCATGGGTGAAGGTAGCGGTGATCCGGGCGGGCTGCCGCACCGATGGATTATCAAATCCGTTATCCCTGTCAGTGCCGTCTTCATCGGTATTGCCGGCCTCAATATGGCGACTTACGCCGTACGAGTGATGGCGGGGGACAAGGAGTATGAAGGTGAACACAGCGGAGGAGGCCTCGCATGATCGGTATGATTATGTTCGGTGTGGCCCTGCTGATGCTGATGCTGGGCTTCCCGGTTGCATTCACCTTCGGTGGCGTTGCGCTGTTTTTCGGAATTTTCGCCGAGGGCATGGATCTCTTTGCCTTCATGCCCTATCGCATCATGAGCGTGATGCAGAACACCGTTCTGATGGCAGTACCGCTGTTTATCTTCATGGGCGTGGTGCTCCAACGCACCAGGCTGGCGGAACAACTGCTCACCTCCATGGGCCGTCTGTTCGGTGGCCTGCCCGGTGGCCTGGCTATCTCGACGATTCTGGTCGGTGCACTGCTGGCCGCCTCTACCGGTGTTGTAGGCGCCAGCGTAGTTGCCATGGGTCTGATCTCGCTGCCGGTCATGCTGGCGCATAAATACGACAAGAGACTGGCCACCGGTACCATCTGTGCGTCCGGCACCCTCGGTCAGATCGTGCCGCCATCCATCATCCTTATTATTCTGGGCGATGTCCTTGGCCTTCCGGTTGGGGATCTGTTCAAGGCCGCGGTCTGGCCCGGCGTTGTGTTGGTGGGGCTTTACATCATCTACATCCTGGTGCTGACCAGACTGAAACCTGAAACCGCGCCGGCCATGCCGGATGAGCCAGGCGTGTCCCGTAAAAAGGAAGTCTTCAATGCGCTGTTGGCGATCATCCCGCCGCTGGCACTGATTGTGGTGGTTCTGGGCTCGATCTTCACCGGCATTGCCACGCCAACCGAGTCATCCGCTCTTGGCGGGGTTGGCGCCGTGGTTCTGGCCATCATCTACCGCCAGTTTTCCTTCAAGATGGTATGGGATGCATCCAAGGATACTGTGAAGGTGACCGCCATGGTCTTCGCGATCCTGATCGGTGCAACAGCCTTCTCCATGGTGTTCAGCTACACCGGCGGCGACTATCTGCTGGAAGAATGGTTGCTCCAGCTGCCCGGCGAAAAGTGGGGCTTCATCATTCTGGCCATGGTGGTCATTCTGGTACTGGGTTTCTTCATCGACTTCGTTGAAATCTCTTTCATCATCGTGCCGATCCTTGCCCCGGTGGCGGAAGCTATGGGCATCAACATGCTCTGGTTCGCCATCCTGATTGCCATGAACCTGCAAACGAGCTTCCTGACGCCACCGTTCGGGTTCTCGTTGTTCTACCTCAAAGGCGTCGCACCGCCGGGAGTGCGAACGACCGATATTTATAAAGGCGTACTGCCCTTCATCCTGATACAGATGTTCGTGTTGGCGCTGATTGTGATTTTCCCTGAGTGGTTTGGTATGAGCTCCTCATACTGACCCGAATAATGCCGGGCCCCTGGGCCCGGCATTTTTTTATCCGCCTATTTTCGCTCTTCGCTATCCTTCCAATAGTTTTCCTCTATTTTCAGCCAACCTGACAAAATCTCACTGTTTTCTATACTGAACGGACAACCGGCGATTCTCAGACTGGTATTCGGGAACCCTGGCGCGCGCGCATCGACAAAAACATTGATGTTGAGGTTATCAAGGGAGAGCGGAGTCCATGAACCAGAGCACTGCCCAGAAAACCCGTGACAACGGGCAAGAATCCAAAAGCCATGTTCTGACCCTGCCACTGGAAAATACCCACGTGGACCGGTCACCGCACACTTACGAGCGCTGGCTGATCGCCAAGCTCATGCGGATGGCGGGATCACCGCCGCTGCGCTTCCGGCTCTGGAACGGCGATGTGATCGAACCGGAGGGTCAACACGCGCAGTTCACCCTGCATCTGACCGACCCCAAAGCCCTTTACGCGCTGGTAACCAATCCCAACCTGGCGTTCGGAGACCTCTACAGCGCCGGTCGCCTGGAGGTGGAAGGTGACCTGCCGGACCTGATGGAAACCCTCTACCGGTCCGTTCACCAGGCGCGTCAGAAGTGGCCGAAATGGCTGGAGGCCCTGTGGCGCAACCACAACCCCCGATCCACCGGCATCCCGGAAGCCAAGGAAAACATTCACCATCACTATGATCTGGGCAACGAGTTCTATCAGCTCTGGCTGGACAGCGCCGAAATGCAGTACACCTGCGCCTACTACGAGACGCCGGATCTGAGCCTTGAACAGGCCCAGCTAGCCAAACTCGAGCACGTTTGCCGCAAACTCCGGTTAAAGCCCGGCATGACGGTGGTCGAGGCCGGCTGCGGCTGGGGTGGCCTGGCCCGCTACATGGCCCGCAATTACGGCGTGAAGGTCCACTCCTACAACATCTCCAGGGAACAACTCGCATTTGCCCGAGAAGAAGCTCGCAAGCAGGAACTCGATCATCTGGTGGAGTATATCGAGGACGATTACCGGAACATCAGCGGGCAATACGACGCCTTCGTATCCATCGGCATGCTCGAACACGTGGGCAAGGAGAATTACGAGGCCCTGTCCGAGTTGGTCAAACGCAGCCTCAAGCCTGACGGCATTGCCCTGCTGCATAGCATTGGCCGCAACCGCCCGATGCTGATGAACGCATGGATCGAGAAACGCATCTTCCCGGGTGCCTATCCGCCGAGCATCGGCGAATTCATGCAGATCTGTGAGCACGGCGATTTTTCAGTCCTGGACGTCGAGAACCTGCGCCTGCATTACGCCCAGACCCTGAGTCACTGGATGGAGCGCTTCAACCAGAACGAGGACAAGGTCACTGCCATGTACGACGGCCACTTCACCCGGGCCTGGCGCATGTATCTGGCCGGTTCCATCGCCGCCTTCCGGGCAGGTTCTCTGCAGCTGTTCCAGGTGGTCTTCAGCCATGGCGACAATAACCAACTTCCCCGGAACAGACGGGATCTTTACGACTTTCCTGCGGCACCCGAGGAGGCCTGATGGACTACTACGACCTGATCATCGTTGGGGCCGGCCCTGCCGGATCCACCCTGGCCAGCGCCCTCGAAAACAGCGGCAAAAAAGTGCTGATCATTGATAAACAGAACTTCCCCAGGGACAAAACCTGCGCAGGCTGGGTTACGCCTGCCGTGATGGAGACCCTGAACATTGACCCGGAGGAATACTCCCGCGGGCGAACCCTGCAACCCATCCGGCGGTTTCGCATCGGGATGATGGGCCAGCCGGCCGTGGAGAACGATCACGGCGACGTAGTCAGCTATGGTATTCGCCGGTGTGAATTTGACGACTACCTGCTCAGCCGCGTCAATGCTCCGAAACAGCTGGCCACGCCGGTCAAATCCATCGTTCGTAAAGACGGCAACTGGGTCGTCAATGACACCTGGGAAGCGCCTCTTATTGTCGGTGCCGGCGGTCACTTCTGCCCGGTTGCGCGATTGTTGGGGGATGGCCCCGGTGGCCATGAAACCGTTGTGGCGGCCAAAGAGGTTGAATTTGAAATGACACCGGACCAGGCTTCAGCCTGCCTGGCCCGGGGCGATACGCCCGAACTCTGGTTCTGTCGGGACCTGAAGGGCTATGCCTGGGTGTTCCGTAAAGGCAATTTCCTGAATATTGGCCTGGGCCGGGAAGACAACCACAAGCTGACAGGGCATCTGGAAGCGTTTGTTGAGGAAATGAAATCCACCGGCCGGATTCCACAAGACCTGCCCGGACGCTTCAAGGGCCACGCCTATCTGCTCTACGCCCATGCCGACAGACCCCTGGTGGACGACGGTGTGATGCTGATTGGCGACGCCGCTGGCCTCGCCTACACCCAGAGTGGCGAGGGTATCCGGCCGGCGATCGAATCCGCCCTTCTGGCAGCCGATGTGATCGGCGAGGCCACCGACTACTCAGCCTCCTCCCTGCAGATTTACGGTGATGCCATTGCCGAACGCTTCGGCACTCGCGCCTCCGAGCCAGACCAGGGCTGGCAGGTTCCTGACTGGGTCAAGATGCCTCTGGCCAGCAGCCTGATGCGCTCCCACTGGTTTACCCGCAAGGTGGTTACAGAGAAGTGGTTCCTGCACCAGGAGGTGCCACCGTTGAAAGTTGCTGTCTGAGGCGAAAAGCAAAACCCGGGAGCACCTATCATGATGCTTCCGGGTTTATTTCAGGGTCAGAACTCAGTTTGCAGTCAGTTCAATTACGTCGATGCTGTACAGCGTCGTGGTGCCGCTCACTTCGTTGCCAACCGCCAGCATTGGCTTACCGCTGGGGCTGTCATTCGCAGAAATGAACGCCAGGCCTTCCGGTCCAAGATCACCGGCCATACCCGCCTCCAGATCCGCCTGGGATACCGAAAAATCTCGATTATTCAGATATTGGACAAACTCCGGATTCTGGGGATTAGTAACGTTGTAGACCATGATGCCGCCAACTCGCTCCAATCCAATAAACGCGAAAGTCTGGCCATTGATTATGCCTACGGCCACCGCCTCCGGCTCAGGGCCCTTGTCGTCCGATCGATTGTCGAAGGAATTTTCGTCATTGTTGCCGTTGAAGTTGTCGGGGATCAGGCTAGCGGTGACTCGTTCGAATTCGCTGCCGCTGTCGAAAACACGCTGGCCTTCAGCGCTCCAGATACTGAATGAGCGTGCCCCATAGCTGTACAGGGTGTCGTATTCGCAGCTGTTTTCCACGTAGAACTTGACGTCGTCCACGTCCACATTGGTGTCACCGTTCAGGTCGCCGAGTTCAGCGGGCAGCTGTGATGGGTCGCAGCCGTTGCTGATGCCCATGGTGGAGGTGGTGTTGAGACGACCCAGGTTTTCGTCTTCCAACAGATTGGTTATGGCCGCCAGCTCACCGGCTGGGTTCAAGGTCAGGTCGCCCATGCGGAATTCTTCGGTCCAGCCATCGTAATCCCGCGAATCACCCTCGTTGGCGGTGATGTAGTAGGTTTTACCGTTGTAGCCGTAGCTTGCGATGGCGTCGGGCATGTACATGCCTTTCACTGGCCAGTTGCGAATGTTGATACCGCTGTCACGGTTGCTGGCGTCCAGTTCGTTGCCGATGATGCTGTGGTCCTTGAAGCCAAGCGGCACGATGGCCGTGATTTCACCGGCAGCGATGTCCAGTTCGGCAACGGCGTTATTTTCCTGCAGGGCCACCCAGGCTTTGGTGTTGTCGATGGATACGGCTATGTATTCCGGCTCCATGTCCTGGGCCAGTGTGGCGCCTGGGCCGAAGACCCGCAGGCCCGCGGTTACCAGGTCGGCCTGGTCAGCATTGAAACCGGTGAAATCGGCGGTGGTCACGGTGGCAGACGCTACGCCGTTGGACAGATCAATAATGCTGACTGAGCCTTCAGGATCGACGCTATAGTCGTCACTCGGCTCGCCTTCGTTGGCAACCAGCACTTTCATGCCATCACGCGTGAAGGTCACCATGTCGGGCAGCGCGCCAACCACAACTTCACCAACTTTGTTGAGGTCCGTGCTGTTGTAGAACACAACCTTGCCATTTGCCTGCTTGTTCTCGGCTTCAATGGCCACTGCCACAAGATCACCATAAACCGCGACGCTATTTGCAGCAGCACCCTCAGCTGTGGCGTCAATCGTGCTCAGTTTCACAGGCATCGCTGGATCATTGATATCGAGCACATCGATCGTACTGGCGAGGGCATTCACTACGAATAGTCGCTGATTCGAGGGGTCGTGGGCGACAATCTCGGCAGCACTCTCGTCAAAAACCTCTCCTTCCGCCTGATAGGAGCCCACCACATTCAGCTCAATGAGCGTCTGACTGGTGCCAGGTGCACCGTCTGTGCCGTCGTCGCCGTCACAGCCGGCAAGGCCGAGAACTGTTGCCAGTATGGCGGTACCAAGGAGGGATTTACGCAGTTCCATATTCGCCTCGTCTTTTAAAGTGTGTTGGTTCACGACACACGTTATTGAGGCAAGGTGACATAACTGCGTCAGACAGAAGACAATCTGATGACAAACGCATTGCAGCGACAAAAAAATGGCGACCCCGCAGGGTCGCCATTCATTCAGCGCACTCGGCTCAGTGACCGAGGTAGCTGCGATACATCCACACCGTCTTCTCTTGCTGGGAGATATAGTCGCTCATCAGGGCAACGGTACCCTCGTCGTCCGCTTCACCGGCCAGACTGAGCAGTGTCCGCTGTTTGCCGATCAGCTTGGCAAAACTTTCGACGATGTTGTCCATCGCTTCCTTGCCGTCGGAAACATCTTTTCGCTCCGGCACTTCCGAACGCTCTATGTAGGTACTGTAGGCATGAGCCGGGCGATGGCCCAGCGTCAGAACCCGCTCTGCAATCTCGTCGATCTTGAGTAGCAGATCGTCGTAGAGCTCCTCGAACTTTACATGCAGCTCAAAGAAGTTGTCGCCTTTGATGTTCCAGTGGTAGCCGCGAACATTCATATAAAAGATCTGATAGTTGGACAGCAGATCATTCAGGGAATCAGCAAGCTTTGCCGTTTTCTCGGTATCAAGACCAATGAAATTCTTACCCATAACGCTTCTCCTTCGCGGTTATATAACAGGTTTATATCTGAATATACGCCTGATCGGCGGTCGTCAGGAAGTTTAGTTTGCTAATCTCGATAATAGGAGCGATGCATGACCCTATAGAAGAAGAAATTCAGATAGCTCTAACCTATCAATCATCTCAATACATTTCATTTAACAATCATTCTCACCCGGCGTCTAATGATCACATTAAAGAACGACACCGGAGACAACCATGAGCGCGTTAAAACTATTCGTACACAACCATGGCACGAATGGCGACCAGTCGCTGATAAAGACGGTAACGTTCGCCCTCACCCATTTTACCGTCGCTTTTACCGTGGCTTACCTGCTCACTGGTGACCTGCTCATCGGAAGCCTCATAGCCATGGTGGAACCGGCCATCAACACGGTTGCCTATTTCTTCCACGAAAAGATCTGGGCGCGGCGCCAGCGAAATACAAGGGTTCCAGAGGGAACGCTGAGCGAGGCGAGGCCTCATATCTGTTGATTCCTTTTAAGGGCCGGTTCAGACACCCGGCCCGCAATCGGTGCAACCCTCCTCTGGCGCCGGTCCGATGCTGAGGTTGCGGTTCAGGTCCTTGAGTGCGGTCCTCAGACCTTCTTCGATAACCGGATGATAAAAGGGCATTTCCAGCATCTCGGTGACGGTCAGCCTTCGCTGGGCAGACCATGCGAGCAGGTGGGCAATATGCTCCGCGGCCGGGCCAAACATCTCTGCGCCCATGAACAGGCCGCTTCCATGCTCTCCATAAACTCTGAGCAGGCCCCGATTCTTGCCGATAACCCGACTGCGGCCCTGATCCTCGAAGGACACCTCTCCAACGGCGAAACAGCCGCGGCAGCGCTCATCAACCTGGTGAATCGTCAGCCCCACCGTCGCAATCTGCGGATCGGTGAAGACCACGGCCAACGGCGTGCGGCGAAGCCCGGTTCGCACATCCGGGTATGACCCGGCGTTGTCGCCCGCGATCCGGCCCTCGTCGGCTGCCTCATGCAACAGCGGCAGACTGTTATTGGCATCGCCTGCGATAAATATGTGGCTCTGGCCACAACGCAGGGTATGGGGATCAAACAGCGGCGCTCCCTTTTTATCCAGCTCAATACCGGCGTTCTGGATATCCAGCCCGTCGACGTTGGGACGACGCCCGGTAGCCGCCAGCAGGTAATCGAAGGTTTCCGTCTTTGCATCGGCGTTGCCATTCTCAAAGGTAATGGCAACGCCCTCTTCAACACGTTCAACCTTCTTTACATCCGAATCCGGATCCAGAGGAAATTCTTCATTAAACGTTTTCAGCGCGTAATTCCGGATGGTTTCATCCTGGATAGGACCAACCGAACCGCCAACCCCGAACATACGGACACGCACACCCAGCCTGCTCAGGGCCTGGCCCAACTCCAGACCAATCACCCCCGGGCCAAAGACTGCCACCGAATCGGGAAGATCCTGCCATTCGAAGATATCGTCGTTTACAACCAGCCGATCCTTGGCATCTTTCAGGAACCCGGGAACATTGGGTCGGGAGCCTGTGGCGATGATGATACGCCCCGCCTCAAGCTCGACACTGCCGTCGACGACCAGACGATTCGGGCTGGCAAACCGGGCGTGGCCTTCCATTCGATGCGCATCCGGAAACTTCTCGACCGAATCAATCACCGAAGCAACAAAGCGGTCCCGTTCGCTTCGCACCCTTTCCATCACCCGCTTTCCGTCGATCCTGATATCCCCGGCAGACACGCCGAAAAGCTCACCAAGCTGCATCTGATGAGCGTTATCAGCGGCCGCGATCAACAACTTGCTCGGCATACACCCGACTCTGGCGCAGGTGGTTCCATAATGGCCGCCTTCGATCAGCACAACCTTGTCGGTTAGTTTGCGCACGCGCTGGTAAGCCACCATACCGGCGGTTCCAGCTCCGATAATGGCAACGTCTACGGTTCGCTTTTCCATACAAGGGTCTCCTGACAGGCATTCCCGGAATCGGGAACAGGGAAGATTGGGACGGCTGTGCCCCCAGTATAGAAGCCGTGACAAGTTTCACCCACACGATGAAAAACGCACCGATTCCGCCTATGCTGTCAGACTTTTCAGGCAACGGACGTCTCAACGGAGGAATTGGGAAGATGCAGAGTTACTGGCCGGAATTTCTGACGGTAGCCTTTGTCCACCTGCTGGCAGTGGCCAGTCCCGGGCCGGACTTTGCCGTGATGCTCAGACAGGCTCTGTGCCAGACCCGGCGAAACGCGCTGCTAAGCGCCATTGGTATCGGCGGGGGCATTCTGGTGCATGTGTGTTATTCACTGCTGGGCATTGGCCTGCTGATCCAGCAATCGATCGTGCTCTTCAATGTTCTCAAGGTGCTGGGGGCACTTTACCTTGCCTGGATTGCCGTCCAGTGCCTGCGGGCAAGGGCCGGCGGCATTCATGTGGAACAGGATCCGACGGGTGGACAGTCCGGTATCGCAGCCCTGCGATTGGGCTTTCTGACCAACGCGTTGAACCCCAAGGCAACGCTGTTCTTTGTGTCCCTTTTCTCTGTTGTGATCAGCCCAGGCACACCCATTGTGCTCCAGGCCGGCTATGGCATTTACATGGCCCTGGCCACGGCACTCTGGTTCGCCATGGTTGCCATTTTCTTTACCCTGCCCCGCGTCCGCCGCGGGTTTAACCGGTTCGGGCACTGGCTCGACCGGCTGATGGGCGGCGTTCTCCTGTTGCTGGCCGGACAGCTACTGCTGTCTACAGTGAGCGGATCAGAGCCTCCGTCTGCGCCCATCCAAGACACGGATCGGTGATCGAACAGCCGTAGCGCAGATCTTCGCCGTCGTCCTGACGCCCCGGCTCCAGGAAGCTTTCCAGCATCAGACCCCGGATATGGTGGTTACCGGCGCGGCGCTGCGCCATCACGTCCTGGGCAATATCCAGCTGTCGTTCTGACTGCTTGCAGGCGTTGTCGTGACTGCAGTCCACCATGACGGCTGTGGACAATCCCGCCTCTGCCAGGGCGCCCACGGCCTGCTCAATGCTGGCCGCATCGTAATTGGTGATACCGCGGCCACCGCGCAACACCAGATGGGTGTCGGGGTTGCCCCGGGTGGTAATCATCACCGGCGCGCCTGTTGCCGAAACCCCAAGATGATGATGGGGATGGGACGCCGACTTCATGGCATTGGTAGCGACAGCGATACCACCATCGGTGCCATTCTTGAAGCCGGTCGGCATGGGTAGCCCACTGACTATCTCCCGATGCACCTGCGACTCGGTGGTTCGGGCACCAATAGCCGTCCAGCTCACCAGATCGCCCAAGTAATCCATTGCGAACGGGCTCAGGGCTTCGGTGGCCAGCGGCAGCCCCATGGCCGCCAGGTTCAGCAACAAGCGACGGGAACGAAGCAGCCCCTCATTCAGATCGCCTGCACCCGTGCGCTCCGGATCGTACAACAGCCCTTTCCAACCCACCGTGGTCCGAGGCTTTTCCAGGTAGGCCCGCATAACGATAAGGAAGCGATCACTGACTTCATCCGCCAGGGCTTTCAGCTTTTCCCCGTATTCGAGTGCGGCCACCTCATCGTGGATGGAGCAGGGCCCCATGACGATCAGCGTTCTCGTGTCGCTGCCCTGCAGAATCCGCCGGATTGCCTGCCGGTGTTCATCGACCTGCCGGACAATGTCGTCGCTGGCCGGCATCTGAAGTTTGAGCTCCGCCGGCGTTGGCAGAACCACTTCTTCCCGGTGGGTGGCCGGTGATCCGACTACCTGGTGTGTCAGTTCAGTGTTCAAGGACATATTCATGTCAGTGCTTCCGTTTCCCTGCGTCAGAATCAAAAAAGCCCCGGCTGGTGGGCTACCAGTCGGGGCTTTTCGAGTCCGGTGGCAGCCTGGGTTTTCTGCCGGGCTGCCTTCCTCGTTATTCGTTCGATGAAGATCCTATGGGCGGCCCCGGCTCTGGCTAAAATAAAAGCCATAACCAAACCACCAGAAAAACACAGCAGCGACTGCAGCCGCCGGCTTGGCGCCGAAAGCTTGCAAAACATTCAATTGACAGGTCGCGTGTGTCGTCTTCATGCTTTTCAATATATACCCACGGTTTTCACCTTGGCAACCCGCATGCCGGAGTTTTTTCACCACCGACATCAGGGTTGGGAGCAATCAATGGTCTATTTTGTCCGACGATATCCTCTGCAGCTGGCCCTGGCGTTCTTGCTTGGGCTGATCTCCAGCCAGATTCTGGCCCAGGCCGAGTCCCGCACCTACCAGCTCAACAACAGGCCGGGCGACGATGTGGCGGTGCAGATCCGCGAGCTCTATCAGGGCTCGCCCGTAACCGTGACTGCAAGGGGGCAACAACTGGTGGTGCGCGGCGAACCGCCCTTGCTGGAGGAAATCGGACGGCTTGTCGAAACGCTGGATGTAGCGCCAGTCCAGGTTCGGATCACCGTTCGCTCCAGAACCGACAGCGGCGGCAAGCGCTCAGGTGCCGGCATCTCCGCGTCCAACGGGCAGGCAGGAATATCCGCAGAGCGTCGCGTTACCAGTACCGGCAGCGCTCAGGAACGATCAGTGATCATGCAGGATGGCCAGTCGGCACACATCACCTCGGGCCAGGTCCGGACAATCCCCGTCGCTGTTCGTGGTGGCCGAAATCCTGCTGCCTTTCTACAGCAGGTCGAAACGCGCAGTGGCTTTCTGGTCAGCCCCCAGGTTATTTCTGATCAGGCGGTCGAACTGAGCATTGTTTCCTTCGAGGAAGAACCGGCAAACCTGAACGGCTACGAAACGGAGGCTGTAGTCACCATCCGGCGTGTGGAGCCGGGACAGTGGGTAACACTGGGAAGCACCGCAACCCGATCAACCCAGGAGCGCAGTGGCATTACCTATCAGGTGAACAGCAGTCGGTCCGAGAACCAGAGTTTTGAAGTGCGGGTCGACGTTTTGCCCTGATATCAGGCGTGGCGCTTGCCCAGCAGGACCTGCTTGGCTTCGTTCAGTTTGGCCGCCAGGTAGTCGTTCCCGCCGCGATCCGGGTGCAGTTTCTGCATGAGCCGGCGGTGGGCCATCACGATGTCCTCCTCGGCACAACCGGCTTTCACGCCGAGGATATCGCAGGCTTCGCGCTCTGACATCTGGCCGACCAGATCAGCGCCCGGACCAGCGTGATCGTTCCCCTGCGCATGCCCGTCTTCCCGCTGTTTCGACCCCATGAACCGGTTGATTTCAGGGGCAAACTTCAACAAGGCGGGGAGTTTGCGCAACAGCGGAATAACGGCCGCCACCGCCGCTGTAAGCACATGGATCCGGCCCGTTAGCACCATAAACACCAGCAGTGCGCCGCCCACGACCAGGATAACTTTCCAGGTGGCCGCCTTCTTCTTTTCGGCGGACAACGCACCCCATTGTTTCAGAATCACAAACACGGCGGCTGCCAACGCGATTCCCAGAATCCACTGCATTGTTGATCCTCACCCTGAATACCGTCGTAATTCTGTCACTGTCGCCTGTTACATTACCAGTGCCCTGCGCGGAAAACCCCCCGCCAAGAAAACGACCATGATATCTGTCAAATCTGACCAATCCGAAGTCTAGATAGAAATACTTACAACCCGGTGACATTAGCGACCCTGTTTTGTAGGATGCTATGCTTCCCAAAATCTGACACAGATCCTCAGGACCCGAATCATGCGCACTGCTTCCCGCTTTCTGATCGTCATTATATTTCTCGGCGTAGTGCTCGGAGGCATCTTCGGCTACAAATTCTACCAGTTTGGCCAGATGCAAGAGCAGATGTCCCAGCCCCAACCGCCGGCGCAGATTTCCGCCGTTGAGGCTCAGAACGAAGCCTGGACACCGGCCATCAAGGCCGTGGGCAGTGTTGAAGCCATTAACGGCATCCGGGTTGCCAATGAGGTACCCGGTGTGATTGAGGCCATCAATTTCGAATCCGGCGACGTGGTCAAACAGGGCGATGTATTGATCCGCATTGACGCCGCCATTGATGAGGCTGCCCTTCGCACTCGCCGTGCCGAGGCGCAACTGGCCGAGCAGGAATTCAAACGGGTATCCGACCTGTTACCCAAGCGCGCAGTGTCGCAGTCCCAATACGATGAAGCCAAGGCCAATTTCGACGCCGCCCGCGCGCGGGTCAATGAAGCCGAGGCCCAGTTGAGCAAGAAAATTATCCGCGCGCCCTTCGATGGCACGCTCGGTATCCGGATGGTCGACCAGGGCGAATACATTGCCACCGGCACCCCAATTGTCGAGATCAACATGCTGGATCCGATTTATGTCGACTATACCCTGTCCGAGAAAAACCTGCCGAACGTAGCAACAGGCTATCCGGTGGTCGCCACCGTCGCAGCTGTTCCGGAGCAGGATTTCGAGGGTTCCGTCAGCGCAATCAACACCTCGGTTAACCCGGAGACCCGGACTGTCCGGGTTCGCGCCACGCTGTCTAACCCGGACAACCTCTTACGCCCTGGCATGTTTGCCACCGTATTGACGCAGCAACCGGAAGACAACGAGGTAGTCACGGTGCCGCGCACCGCCATCTCCTACAACACTTACGGCGACTTTGTGTTTGTCGTTGAAGAGAATGACGACGGGAATCTGGTGGTTAATCGTCGCACGGTAACCACCGGCGAAACCCGCAACACCCGCGTAGCCGTTCTGTCCGGGCTGGAAGCTGGTGAAACCGTTGTAGAGAAGGGGTTGCTGCGCCTGCGCGCAGGTCAGAAAGTTGCCATTCAGGACGAAGAGCAGAAGCAGGGGGCGTCTGAGTAATGCGCTTCACCGACATTTTTATCCACCGTCCCGTACTGGCGACGGTGGTCAGCCTGCTGATTCTGCTTCTGGGCGCCCGCGCGGCCATGGAAATGGAAATCCGGCAGTACCCTGAGCTTGAAAGCACCACGGTGACCGTGACAACGGCCTACCCCGGTGCCAGCTCCGACCTGATCAAAGGCTTTATTACCACGCCGCTGCAGCAGGCCATTGCCGAGGCGAGTGGCATTGACTATCTCACATCCACAAGCTCGCAGGGCACTTCCACCATTGAAGCCAAAATGGTGCTGAACTATGACGCCAACGCAGCCCTTGCTGAAATCCAGGCGAAGGTGGCGAGCCAGCGCAACGTTCTGCCGGCGGAGGCCCAGGACCCGGTCATCACCTCCACCACCGGTGACTCAACCGCCCTGATGTATATCGCCTTCTACAGTAACGAGCTGGCGGTGCCCGAGATCACCGACTACCTGACCCGCGTTGTCCAGCCCCGACTGCAGGCGCTTTCCGGTGTCGGCAAGGCCGAACTGCTGGGGCGTAAATTTGCCCTTCGGGTTTGGCTGGATCCGGAGCGCCTGGCGGCCGTCGACATGACACCGCAGGAGGTAGTCGCAAAGCTCCGCGCCAACAACTACCAGGCTGCCGTAGGTAACACCAAGGGCACCTACACCGAAATCAGCATGACCAGCGACACCGACGTCGCTGATCCGGATGCGTTCCGCAACCTGGTCGTCAAACAGTCCGAAGGCACCCAGATCCGACTGCAGGACATCGCCCGAGTCGAACTGGGCTCGGAGACCTACGATCAACTGGCTCTTTACAAGGGACAGCCTGCCACTTACGTGGCGATTGAACTGGCCCCCGGAGCCAACCCGCTGACCGTCGCCGGCCTGGTGAAGGACGAGCTGCCGGACATCGAAAGCCAACTACCTTCGGGCCTGGATGTTCGCCTGGCTTACGACGCCTCAGACTTTATCGAAGACTCCATCAACGAGGTTATCCAGACACTGCTGGAAGCCATGATCATCGTTCTCGTGGTGGTGTTCCTCTGCCTTGGCTCCATCCGGGCGTCTATCGTGCCATCAGTCGCGGTTCCCCTTTCACTGGTTGGGGGCGCGTTCATCATGCTGATGTTCGGCTTCTCCCTGAACCTGTTGACCCTGCTCTCCATGGTGCTGGCCATCGGTCTGGTCGTGGACGATGCGATCATCATGGTCGAAAACGTGCACCGTCACATTGAGCAGGGTGAATCCCGTTTTGATGCAGCCATAAACGGCGCCCGGGAAATGGCGGTTCCGATTATTGCCATGACGACCACCCTCGTAGCAGTCTACGCGCCCATCGGTTTCATGGGAGGACTGGTCGGATCTCTGTTTACCGAGTTTGCATTCACGCTGGCCGGTACGGTGGTTATTTCCGGGATCGTCGCCCTGACGCTCTCTCCGATGTTGTCGGGTATGGTGCTGAAGCCCCATGGCAACCCGGGTAAGTTCGAAAACCTGGTAGAACGCTCTTTCAACGGACTCTCTGCCAGTTACAAAGCTGCCCTTTCGTCCCTGATGCAGACCAAGTCCGTGGTGATCTTTTTCGCCCTGGTGGTGCTCGGCTCCATCTACTTCATGGTCAGCATGAGCGAAAACGAACTGGCGCCCACTGAGGACCAGGGCATTCTGTTCTACCAGGGACTGGGCCCACAGACTTCCACCCTCGATTATCTCACCGAGCACGGTGATGAAGTTCAGAACCGCATGGAGACGGTCCCCGGCTACAACGAGGACTTCATGATCATTGGCATCACCGGCCCCAACGCGGTGTTTGGCGGCTTCAAGCTGGCGCCCTGGAGCGAGCGCGACATCACGCAGTTCGAAGCACAACCGATGCTGGATGCCGAGCTCAAGAAGGTGACCGGCCTCCAAACCGCAGTGTTCCCTCGCCCTTCTCTGCCAGGATCGGGTGGAGGCCTGCCTTTCCAGTTCGTGATTACCACTGGCAGCAGCTATGAACAGTTGAACGAGGTCGCTGATGAAATGCTGGGCAAAGCGATGGGCAGCGGCAACTTCATGTTCCTGCAGAAGTCCATCAACTTTGATCGTCCTGTCACGCGCATCAACGTCGATCGGGATCGGGTAGCTGACCTTGGCCTGTCCATGCAGGACGTCGGCCAGAGCCTGTCGAGCATGCTTGGCGGTGGCTACATTAACCGTTTCAGCATGGAAGGACGTTCCTACCAGGTCATACCACAGGTTGACCAGGAGTTCCGTCTGGATGCCCAGGCCCTCAATGAATACTACATTCGAGCGGACAACGGCGAACTGGTGCCTCTGGGCAGCGTAGTCAGCTTTACCCGGGATGTTGAACCGTCCAACCGGACCCAGTTCAACCAGCAGAACTCGCTGACCCTTCAAGGTGTGGTTATGCCCGGGGTGGCCGCTGGCACTGCCATGGATTTCATGGAGCAGACCGCCGCCGAAGTTTTCCCGCAGGGTTACACCTACG
>NZ_DDOI01000013.1:32608-41853 GCF_002341575.1 Marinobacter sp. UBA2498
AAGGTGTGGTCATGCCTGGCGTCGCTGCCGGCACCGCTATGGACTTCATGGAGCAGACCGCAGCAGAAGTCCTTCCCCAGGGGTTCAGCTACGACTACACAGGGCAAAGCCGGCAGTTGGCCACTCAAGGTAGTGCTCTGGTGGTAACCTTCTTCCTGTCGCTGCTGGTGATTTATCTGGTACTGGCGGCTCAGTTCGAAAGCTGGAGAGACCCGCTCATCATCCTGGTATCGGTGCCCATGTCGGTAGCCGGTGCCATGGCGTTTATCGTGCTTGGCTTTGCCACCATGAACATCTATACGCAGGTGGGTCTCATCACGCTGATCGGTGTAGTATCGAAAAACGGCATTCTGATCGTTGAATTCGCGAATCAGCTCCAGAAAGAGCGCGGGCTCAACAAGTTCGACGCCGTAGTCGAAGCCGCTGCGATCCGCCTACGGCCGATCATCATGACTTCTATCGCCCTGATTTTCGCGATGATACCGCTGCTGATCGCCATTGGCCCGGGTGCGGAGAGTCGTTTTGCCATCGGCCTGACCATCAGCGCGGGACTGGGCATTGGCACCCTGTTCACCATCTTCGTGTTGCCGGCTTTCTACATCTTGCTGGGCCGTGATCATCACGGTTCCGGCGAAGATAAAGAGGGCCACGGCTCGGGACTTGAAGGAAAGACGGCTCCGTCTCACTGATCCGGTGTAAGACACCAGGTCCGGCCACGGCAACGTGAGCCGGGCTTTTTTGGGCCGTGCTGATCCGCCATTTTCTGCTGATGCCATGCGGGTGACGGTTGCCGGCACCGGCAGCAGAGAAGCAGCAACGATTCCCCGAGCCGACGCAATAGGGTAGGCTGGCGATCATCCCTTTGAGCAACCGTGGAAGATCGCTGAGACCGTGACTCTTGGAACCCTGTTCTGGCTATTCGTGGCCGGATTCGCTGTCTGGTACTGGTGGCGCGCCAAAGCCATCAAGGATTTCGTGCTCCAGGCAGCGCGTCGCTATTGCAAAAGCATGGACGTGATGCTGCTGGATGATGCGGTATTCCTCCGTGGTCTATGGTTCAAACGCGACGATCAGGGGCGGATCCGAGTCTGGCGCCGCTTCCTGTTCGATTTCACATCCACCGGTGAGGAGCGCTACACCGGCCGTATCATCATGCTGGGCCAGCGCATCCAGCATATGGAGCTGGAACCCCACCGGTTTTCCTGAATACGCAGCCTTCCTGTCCTCACCCATTTGGGCGATTCCTGATCGCTCCTGACATACCAATAATCGACAACGCATCGACGACCGTCGGCTGCCTGATGCAGCCGTCAACAAAAACAACAGGAGTCACACATGCGTATTCGATTTACCACAGCAGTTGTGCTGGGGCTGGCCTTGCTGTCCGCCTCATTTTCAAGCCACGCCGNNGACAACCAACAAAAACAACAGGAGTCTTTTATGCGAATTGCCATGCCTTTCCGGCTGATGGCCGCGGCCCTCATGCTGGTCTTCTCAATGGCAAGCCACGCCGGCTACACCCAGACCCGCCACCCGATTGTCCTGGTTCACGGCGTCACCGGGTTCAACACCATCGGCGGCCTGGTGAACTACTTCCATACCATTCCCTGGAATCTTGAGCGCAGTGGCGCACAGGTCTATTCCGCCAGCGTGTCCTTCGTCAACAGCAGTGAGCAGCGGGGCCAGCAACTGGCGAACTACGTCAACAGCCTCGGCCATTCCAAAGTCAACCTGATGGCCCACAGCCAGGGCGCGCCTACCTCCCGGGTGACTGCAGCCCTGATTCCTCACCGTATTGCCTCAATCACCTCCATCGACGGCGTTAACAAGGGCTCCAAAGTGGCCGATGTGGTCCGGGGAATCCTTCCGCCGGGTAGCTATGTCGAAGGCGGCGCCAACGCCATCGCCAACGCCCTGGGCGATCTGATCAATGCCTTGTCCGGAGCAGACAACCCTCAGAACGGGCTGGCGGCGCTGGAGACCCTCACCACACCTGGTACAACCAGCCTGAACGATGCCCTTGGCTGGAAAGGCGTGAACCGGAATAGCTGCGCCGGAACCAGCGAGGATGTCTGGATAGACGGCAATCGCATCAAGTTCTTTTCCTGGACCGGCCGGGGCGTGTGGACCAATGCGTTCGACATTACCGACCCGTTCCTGGGTATCACTTCACTGGCCTTTGGCAGCGAGCCCAATGACGGGCTGGTAGGCGTCTGCTCAACCATGATGGGCCGGGTGATCGGCACCCACTACGACATGAACCACGTGGACGCCATCAACCACCTTCTCGGAGCCCGTTCTCTGTGGACCAACCCTGTCACCCTTTACCGCACCCAGGCCAACCGGCTTAAAAACCGCGGTCTGTGAGGTGACCATGAAGCGGACATCCATCGAAGCGCGTCGGTGGCTGTTCCCGGGTGCACTGGCGGCCGTCCTGGTCGCCGGTGCTCTCTGGTATGGCCTTGCCGGAACAGCCCAGACAAACGCCGAAATTTCGGCTTCAATGCCACCATCATCCGCGGCCCCGGCGAAGTCGCCAACGCCAGCATCCGAGCACAGCGCCAAAGCGGTCCCGGAAGAGCCTTCTTCTGGACAGGAGCAATCCCGAACTCCTGATTCCCTCGGGCCGACCCCGTTTGCGGCGTCGCTATCAGGGACACAAATTGACGGCGCCCTGACAGCCGATGACAACGGCGAGCTGGTTATCAATCTCCGGGTGCGTGACTTTTTCGATTACTTCCTCAGCACGGTCGGCGAGGTGACTCCGGAAACAGCCATTCAACAGATCGAAACCATGGCCAGGAACCACTTGCCTGAGCCCGCTTCCACCCAGGCGCTGGCGCTCCTCGATGAGTATCTCGCCTATAAGCAGGCGTCACTGCAAGTCCTGCAAACCCGACTCGACCCAGCCCGAACGGAGGATCCGGGCTATCAGCTGACGGCGCTGGGCGATGCCCTGGCACAGCTGAAAGAACTGCGCGCCAGCACCTTCAGCCCTGATGCCCACCGGGCTTTCTTCGGGCTTGAGGAGGCTTACAGCGAATACACACTGGCGACACTGGCCATTCAGCAGCGCACAGACCTGAGCGAACAGGGCAAACAGGCACTCGTACAGTGGCACCGCAATCAGTTGCCCGAGGAATTGAGGACAACCGAAAAACACCTTCACGCGAGCAGCCGACAACAACAGGCCCGGACAGCAGCCATTGAATCTGCCTCGTCTCCGGAAGCCGCCGGCAGGCAACTGGAAGAGCTTGGCGTGGGTCCGGACGGTGTCGAGAGCGTCGTAAAGTATCTCAAGCAGCGTAAGCGCTTCGACCAGCGCTCCGATGCGTTCCGGGACGCGATGGAACGGGAGGAATCCTCGGGTCTGACCGAGGCCGACATCCAGGAACAGCAAGAAGCTCTGCTGGAACAGCATTTCCCGGATGAGCAGGACAGAACCTGGGCACGGCTGAAGATGCTCGGTAACGGCTGACCGGAATGTGCTCGGGTTCGCGAAGCCAGTCGGCCGGGGCGGATACAATCCAGAAACCTGCCCGACACTGGAAATGGCCATGACAACCGAGCAGATCAGACAACAACAGGCCGCCGGATTTCGGAACCTGCGCTTTGCGCCCGATCTGGAGGAAGCTTACCGGCGAACCCGGTCCGGACTGATCCGACAGCGAGCCCGGCCCGTTTCAGTGGCCGGCCTGTTCCTTTTTTTGATCTACGCGGTTATGGATGCACTGACCCTGCCGCCAGAACTGGCTCAGGTCACGGTCTCCATCCGGCTCGCCGTCACCTGCCCGGTGATTGCATCAGTTGTCTGGCTCGCCTACCGCGCGTCTCCCTCGGACAGGCTCTTCGAGCGCATCTATACCCTGGCCTACCTCGTAGGTGGCCTGAGCGTGGTCGCAATCATTGCCGCCGCGCGACAGGTTGCCTTTCCGCTGCCCTACGAGGGCATGATCCTGATGCTCATGTTCGGATACTTTGCCATGGGGCTGCCGTTCTTAAGCGCGTCCATGGTCTCGCTTGTTCTGATCGTCGGCTACCTTCTGACCGAACTCTGGAGCGGTATGTCCGGCTCCGACATAGCGACCAACCTGTTTTTCCTGACCACGGCCAACCTTATCGGCATGGTTGGCGCGTGGACCAGTGAATACCGCCACCGAGCGCACTTTCTGGACCGCAAGCTGCTGGATCACATGCATCAGGCGGCCCGCGACGAGAGCCGGCGAAAAACGGAACTGATCACCGCAGCCAGCCACGACCTGCGCCAGCCTCTGAACGTGATCGACATAACGCTGGAAAGCCTGTCGCCAAGCAAAGACGGCCCCGCAGCGCACCCGGCCACCCAACAGTTGCGGGACATGATTCGTCATCTCCGGCGCCTGCTGGGCACCGTATTCGACAGCGCACGGCTCAACGAGGGCATGGTGCAAGCCGTTGTCCGACCAACCACACTGGCACCGGTATTCCGGGATCTCAACGATTTGCTGGCGGACTCGCTTGGCAATAACAAGATAGAGGTTCGGATTGACCACCCGGGTAGTGATCTTCAGGTTATGGCGGATCCATCACTGTTGTCGCGGATCCTCCAGAACCTGATATTCAATGCGGTGCAACACAGCAGCGGCACGGCCGTTACCCTGTCAGCAAAAGCCATGGGCTCACATGTGTTGCTGGAGGTCGCGGATGACGGCATCGGCCTGCCACCCGGGCTGGTGGATAACCTGTTCTCACCCTACGTGAGGGGCGCAGGCCCCAGTGAGTATCCGGGTCTGGGACTTGGCCTGACCATTGTTCAGGAATTTGTTGCGCTGATGCGGGGAGAGTGCGGCGCCGAGTCGAGGTCTGGCGGGGGGTCTGTGTTCTGGGTCCGGCTTCCCGCGGCCGTCACAACCACCCACGAGCCCGCGCCAGATTCACGCATTCTGTCCGGTTGTGAACACCAAGCTGGGTAAAAATCGCCTTGAGATGGGTTTTCACCGTGTGCTCCGTCAAATTCAGGCTCTGGCAAATCCGTTTATTGGGAAAGCCCTGGGCCAACAACAGGAGCACGTCCATTTGCCTCGGGGTCAACGACAGCCCCGGTGCCACAGGATCGTTACCGCCAGGGAAATACCTCTCACCGCGGCTTACAGAGCGGACCATGCTCACCAGCGCCGACCGCCCGGCAGATTTCGCCAGAAAGCCACTGGCACCGGCTGCCTGCGCAGCTCTTACCGTAGCTTCGTCTTCACTGCTGGAAATGATCACCACCGGAGGTGGCTCCCTGTGGCTTGCCAGCCTGGGTAACAACGCCAACCCTGTTTCGCCCTGCAAAGCGATATCGAGCAGGATCAGCTGAAAATCGTCCTGACGGACCAACAAATCCGAGGCGCCCTCAACGGTGCTGGCGATCACAACGGATTCGGCCAAGCCTTCCTGACGGATCAGGCCCGCCAACCCCTGGGAAAAAAGGGCATGGTCATCGACCAGCAACACCTTCTTCATGGGAACTGGTCGTGCGCCCGCAGCAGGGGCCTGCCCGGCTTTCGATGTTATGGCATCCATGGATGTGCCTCTGCCCGCTGTGTTTATTTTTGTTACGGCGGATGCGTCACTATAGGCCAGCCGAACGCTGCGCTCCGCGCACTGCTTAACATTTTTTTACAGGGACCTGCGGCCTTGCGTCCCAATGTGTAGGCAGTGAAACACAAATGTCATATTTCTGAAGCATCCTTCCAGCTTCTCAACCAACTGTCTGGTAGGGGTTTTTCGAAAGATGCCGCGATTCACACGGATGACTGCAACACTCCCGGGACTGCTACTGCCCGCTCTTATGGCCTTTCAGGCCCAGGCCTATGACCTGGAAATTCACGGTTCCAATACCGTCGGCGCTACCCTGGCGCCAATGCTGGTTACCGGCTATCTGGAAGAGCATGGCGGCGGACAGGTTGCAGCCAGGGGTACCGGCGTGGAAAACGAAAAAATCCTGCGAGCGCCTGTGAACAATCGGGCGGCCGAGGTGCTGGTTGCAGCGCACGGATCAAGCACCGGCTTCAAGGCGATGGCCGCAGGCAAGGCCGACATCTGGGCCTCTTCCCGCCCGGTAAAACCGCAGGAAGCAGAGCAATTTCGCGCCCGGGCGGACCTCACTGCGCCCGAGAGCGAGCACGTTATTGCCATTGATGGCCTGGCCATTCTGGTGCACCCGTCCAACCCCGTAAGCAAAATGAGCATCGAAACCCTGGGCCGCGTATTCTCCGGGCAGATCCGGAACTGGTCTGAGCTGGGCGGCCCGGACCGCCCGATTCATCTCTACGCCCGGGATGACCGTTCCGGAACCTGGGACACCTTCAAATCCCTGGTTCTTGGAAAACAGTTCGAACTGGACAGCAACGCCAGGCGCTACGAATCCAACGACCAGCTGTCGGATGACGTAAGCAAGGATCCCTCGGGTATTGGTTTCTCGGGCCTCGCCTCAGTGCGTAACAGCAAACTCCTGGCGATCTCGGAAGGCAATGCCCCGGCGCTTCACCCCAACCAGCTCACCGTTGCCAGCGAGGATTATCCGCTATCACGACGCCTGTTCATGTACACGCCCGGGAGTGACGTCCCGCCACTTTCCGCAGGTCTGATTGGCTTTGCCCTCGGCCAGCAAGGCCAGGCACTGGTTGCAGAATCCGGATTCATCTCCCAGAACCCCATCGCGGTCAAGCCGGAATTCGACGAATCGACGCCCGAGAGTTTTCGCCGCCTGACCGGCAACTACCATCGCCTGACGGTCAATTTCCGTTTCTCCGAAGGCCGGACCAAGCTCGACAACAAGGCCCGCCGGGACCTGCAGCGAGTTCAGCAGTATCTGAACCAGAACGGCCGATCCGCTGACGACCTGTTACTCATCGGGTTCGCCGACACCCAGAGCCATGAATTACGTGCCCAGATGATTTCCGAGCTCCGGGCCCTGTCGGTCCGCAAGGCCCTGCAGGAAGTGAACGTGCCGGATGTTGCCTACACGGGTTATGGCCAGTACATGCCGGTGGGCGGCAGCGGCAGCCCGCGCAATGGTCGGGTGGAAGTCTGGATCAAATCCCGATAGCCGAGACCAAAGTCTGAGGAAAAACTGCGGCAATCACCTATCCGCCACGACATCACAGATATGTTGGGGTTTCCTATACTGACGGGGTCATTTCCAACCAACAGACAGGGACAATGGACATCCAAAACGACCACCGTTACGCGATCAACCTGAACGTCCGGGGTATTCAGCCCTCGGCCACCCTTCGAATCAATGAGCTGAGCAATCACCTCAAATCCGAGGGCAAGGACATTATCAAACTCGGGCTGGGGCAGTCCCCTTTCCCGGTTCCCGATCGCGTGGTGGAGGCGCTCAAGGAGCACGCCCACGAAAAGGACTATTTGCCGGTAAAAGGGCTCAAAGGCTTACGCGAGGCAATCGCCGGCTACATTCGCCGTAGTGAGCGCATGCACTGCACCTGGGAAGACGTGCTGATTGGCCCGGGCTCCAAGGAACTGCTGTTCATGCTGCAGCTGGCCTACTATGGTGATCTGCTGATCCCGCGTCCGAGCTGGGTCTCCTATGCCCCGCAAGCCCGGATCATCGGCCGCTCGGTTCACTGGCTGCCAACCCATGCCGAGAACAACTGGCAGCTTACCGCCGAAGAGCTGGATATCATCTGTCGGGATGATCCCTCGCGGCCCCGGATTTTGATCCTGAACTACCCGTCCAACCCCACCGGCTGCACCTACACCGACGACCAGCTACTGGCCATTGCCAATGTGGCCCGAAAATACCGGCTGATCCTGCTCTCCGATGAGATCTACGGTGAGGTGCATTTCGAGGGCAGGCACAAATCCATTGCCCGGTATTACCCGGAAGGCACCATCATCAGTACCGGCCTCAGTAAATGGGCCGGTGCCGGCGGCTGGCGCCTTGGCACATTCATTTTCCCCCGGGAACTGAGGCCCCTGCAGGACGCCATGGCCATCATCGCCAGTGAAACCTACACCGCGACGAGCGCGCCGATCCAACACGCGGCCATTGCAGCGTTCAATGGCGGTGACGACATCGACGAATACCTTAAACAGTCCCGTCGGGTGCTGAAGGTTGTTGGCGAGTACATGCACCGTCGACTGAGCGACATGGGCGCGGTAGTCCAGAAACCGGAAGGCGCGTTCTACCTGTTCCCGGACTTCTCCGGCTTCCGCGAACAACTGGCCAGTAAAGACATCAAGACCAGCCAGGCCCTCTGCCAGGCCCTGCTGGAAAACACCGGCGTGGCCATCCTGCCGGCCAGCGATTTTGGCTTCGTGCCGGATCATCTGGCGGCGCGCCTGGCCTTCGTCGACTTCGACGGCGCCGAATCGTTAGAGCTCGCCGGCGGCGACTATGCCGAACAGGAATTGGGCGACGACTTCGTGAAACAGGCTTGCCCGCGGCTGGTCACCGCCATGGACAAGATGGAGCAGTGGCTGAACAGCCTCTGATCCCGCCGTGTTAGACTGGCGCCCTCATTCTCTAACGGGATATCAACGGGGGCGCCATGTCTGATTCAGTTTCTCTGCTCGAGATTACCGACTTTGCCGAAAACCTGGCCCGCGAGGCCGGCGAACTGATTCGCCGCGAGCGGGACAACAACGCCCTGCGCACCGATTACAAACATCAGACCGAGCTGGTAACCCACGCCGACGTGATGGCGGACGAATTCATCACAGGCGCCATCCGCAAACGCTTCCCCGGCCACCGGATTCTCTCGGAAGAGACCATGCCCGACCTTAGCCAGGCCGAAGAGCTGGATACACCCCTCTGGATCGTCGACCCCATCGATGGCACCGTGAACTATGCCTATGGCCATCCCCAGGTAGCCGTCTCCATTGCCTATGCCGAAAAAGGTCGGGTTCAGGCCGGTGTGGTGCATGCGCCCTTCCCCGGCGAAACCTTCCGGGCGACCCGCTCAGAGGGCGCCACGCTGAACAACCATCCGATCCGCCACAGCGGCGCCACCGTGCCCCGGGATGCCCTGTTTGCAACCGGCTTCCCCTACACCAAGGACGCCCTGGAACCGCTGGTCAAACGCCTGGATGCAATGATTCACCAATGCCGCGACCTGCGGCGCATCGGTTCCGCGGCACTGGATATCTGCTGGGTGGCCTGTGGCCGACTGGATATCTACTATGAAAACGTCAGCCCATGGGACTTCGCCGCCGCCCGCCTGATCGCCCTGGAAGCAGGCGCCACCGCTGGCCATTTC
>NZ_DDOI01000013.1:41891-43085 GCF_002341575.1 Marinobacter sp. UBA2498
TGGCCATTTCAGTGAAGTGCCCGACGGTTATCCTGCCGACCTCTGGGGCCGCGATATCCTGATTTCGGCCCCGGCTCTTTGGGAGCCTGTTCGGTCTATCCTGCGGTCTGCCTCTGGGTACGACTGATTGTGCTTGTGATTGCCTTCGGGGGTTGTCACTAGCCTGTTAACTTCGGGGCGGGCACAGGATGGGAACCTGCTCCCCGAAACCGCTACGAGCACATTCATGTGCTCGTAGCGGTTTCGGGAAAGCCCTTCCTGCCTTCGCCTCACCACCGGATCTATCAGGCTACCAGGAGGAGGCCAACTCCAAGCTCAGCCCCAAACACCTTCTGCAACCAACCCCCAACTCTCGTCGAAGTCAGTAGAAGGCAACCGCGAGAACGAGGAGCGGATAAACCGCTGGATCCGCCCTTCAACAAAAACCAGTACAAAGTCCGCGCCGCGAGCAGACGTCGTCCGGGGCCGCAGGCCCTGGCGGATTTCGCCTTCTTTGAGGGTTTGCCGTACCTGGGTTTCCAGGCGCTCGAAGAACTGGGAGGCACGCTTGCGCAGGGTGTCGTTCTCGCCCATCAAAGCATCACCGGTCAGCACACAACACAGCCCCGGATTGCGTTCAGCAAAGACCAGCACCAGGTGCACCAATTGCTGGAGACGAACCCGCACGTCCTCCTGCTCCTGCAGGATCACCTGACAGCGAGAGAACACGGCCTCTTCAGCGAACTCGATAAGCGCCTCGAACATTTTCCGCTTGCTGGGAAAATGGCGATACAAAGCCGCCTCGGTAACGCCCACGGATTTGGCGAGGCCGGCGGTGGTGATTCGGGCACCCGGATCGGTCTCCAGGAGTTCCACAAGAGCATGAAGAATCGCCTCGCGGCGACTGGGTTTCTGATCAGTCATGGCAGGACAGCAGCGCTCTGATTTATCGTTGTCGGGGCCGGTCGTTCAATGCCAGCCCTCGGTTATCGTTAGTCAGGATTGTGCCCGAGATCAGAAGAAGGTGCCATCAATGGGCGAGGATGCGCTGGCATAGAGCTTCTTGGGCATCCGGCCCGCCAGATAGGCTTCACGACCAGACTCAATGGCCAGGCGCATGGCATTGGCCATTCGGATCGGGTCTTTGGCCTGGGCAATGGCGGTATTCATCAGTACGCCGTCGCAGCCCAGCTCCATGGCGATGGTGGCATCCGA
>NZ_DDOI01000032.1:0-132 GCF_002341575.1 Marinobacter sp. UBA2498
ACAGCGGACGCCATGGAGGACGCAAGGGTCTCACCGGAACCATGGTTGAATACGTCAATGCCGGACTCTTCCAGATCCAGGGCGCGAACCAGGTTGTCACTCACAACTCGGCAGCCCCAGCCGTCCGGGCAG
>NZ_DDOI01000032.1:157-4231 GCF_002341575.1 Marinobacter sp. UBA2498
TTGAAGGTGCCGCCAACGAGCTCAGGATTGGCCATGATGCCTTCGATGGTCTTCAGCTCCGGATGCTCTTCCGCGAGGTAGGTGGGAATCCACCAGCCTTCAACACCGCCCGGATCGAGAACCTTGCCAAGGCGCTCCACTTTGCCCTGTTCTTCCAGGCGCAGGTAGGCCTCGCCCGCGGAGTTCAGCCACAGCTCGGTGACGATGTCAGGCTCACCGTTTTCGGCAACGGAAGTTACCGCCGGAACGGTATCGGAAGGAACAATGGTGACGTCACAGCCGTAACCCTGCTCCATGATGAAGGTGGCCACGTTGGTGACGACCGTGTTGGACGCCCAGTTCATTTCGGTAATGGATACCTCGCCGCAATTGGCCTGGGCCGCGACGGGTACGGATAGCGCGCAAAGCAGTGCAGCAGACTTAAGCTTTCGCATAGTCACTTCTCCTTTTCAGGGTTTGTGATTTTTGGAGGGTGTTGTCGGTGTTAGTGCCGATACGAGGGGACGGCGATCCATAAGGATCGGGAAAACAGCTCTTTCATGGTCGCTGTTAAGGTCGAACAAATCACGAGGTCTCGGTTAATACTTAGCTGTAAGGATAACGAACCTCAGCTCAGTTACAAGGGCGTATTCCAAATGCGTCTTTAAAAGAGACACATTATGCCCCGGGAGAACTGTCAAGAAGGTGTAGTAATCGATGGATACACTCCGGGTACCTGAACCCGGAGAACAGCATGACAGAGCTGCGCGACCTGACACCTCACACATCAATCAGCCACGAGCAGGCCTCCCGGGATGGGCGTCAGCGAAGGTTGCTGAGAACCTTCCTGCCGGAGCTCGTTGGCCTGGAGCGCATCCTGGCGGAAGCGCCGGATTTCATCACAACCGAAGTGGTGGAGCGGGTCGCCCTCAAGGACCTCTCCTTGCCCATCTACCGTGTCGATATCGGATCTTCCCGGCCCGATGTGCCAGCGGTATTGCTTGTTGGCGGCGTGCACGGGCTTGAACGCATTGGAAGCCAGGTAGTGATGGCCTGGCTGAAGTCGCTACTCGCCAGAGTGACCTGGGACGAACATTTGCTGGGGTTGTTGCAGAAGGTTCGAATTACCCTTTTGCCAATCCTTAACCCGGGCGGTATGTACCTGAATCAGCGCAGTAATCCCAACGGCGTGGACCTGATGCGCAATGCGCCGATCCAGGCCCAGGAACGTAGCGCATTCCTGCTCGGCGGCCAGAGAATTTCACCCCGATTGCCGTGGTACACCGGCGACCCTGAACAGGGCATGGAGCCCGAAAACCTGGCTCTTGAGGCGGTCATAAAACAGCTGCTGCCGGGGCGGCCGTTCAGTGTGGCACTGGACTGCCATTCCGGATTCGGGATGCAGGACCAGATCTGGTTTCCCTACGCCTACCGGCGTCGACCCATGCGTCGAGTCGCATCGGTTATGGCGCTGAAGCTTATCTGGGAGCAGTCATACCCAAATCACGACTACCGTTTCGAGCCCCAGTCCCGCCACTATCTCACCCATGGCGACTTGTGGGATTACTTCTACAAACAGGTCAATCGCGAAAATGCCGGTGTTTTCCTGCCCCTGACCCTGGAGATGGGCTCCTGGCGCTGGATTCGCAAGCGGCCCCGTCAGTTGCTGAGACTCGACGGCTTTTTCAATCCCCTGGTTCCGCACCGGCACAAGCGGGTCCTGCGCAGCCATCTGACCTGGATGGACTTCCTGATTAACGCCGCCGCCAGCCACGAAAACTGGTTGCCGGCTCGGGATGAGGAGTCCATGCTGAAAGAAGCCGCGATCATGCACTGGTATCGCGATACTCTCTAGCGATCCAGCCGGCCCTGGCATCCATCAATCGGAACTATCGTATGCACTGGATTCTGTTGCGGGGTCTGACTCGGGAACACGCCCACTGGGGCAGCTTCCCGGCTCGCCTTGGGGAGGCATTTCCCGAGCACCAGTTCCATCTGGTCGACCTGCCCGGGACGGGCGTGCGATATCGAGAAGACAGTCCGGCAACGGTAGCGGCGATTCGGGAAGCTGTCTCCAGGCACGTTAGCCATATCCCCGGTCCTTTCAGCATCCTGGCACTTTCCATGGGCGGTATGGTGGCCCTGGACTGGGCCCAGCAGGCTGCGGATGGTCAGATCCAGAACCTGGTCCTGATCAATACCAGTTCCGGCTTCAGCCCGCCCTGGAAACGCATGCGGCCTGGGGTCTGGCCGCGAATTCTGCGGCTGCTGGCCCGTCAGGAGTTGTTTGACCGTGAGCGGGATATTCTCCGGCTCACGTCTAACCGTGAGGTGCCTCTGTCACTGGCAAAACAGTGGTACAGCATACAACGACAACGCCCCGTCAGTACCCGCAATGCGATCAACCAGTTGGCGGCTGCCGCCCGCTACAAACCCGGTGAAAAGCGTCCTGTGCCAGATGCCCTGATTCTCGCCAGCCGCGGCGATCGCATCGTTCACTGGCGCTGCAGTTCCACGCTGGAGCAGCGCTGGCAATGGACCATGAAACTGCACCCGGATGCTGGCCATGACCTTCCACTGGACGATCCGGAGTGGATTATCCAGCAGATCCGCAACTGGTTGCCGCGCTAGCGCCGGTTGCTTGACGCAACTCTTCTTTCCGGTCAGTCTTCTCGTTTTAAACCGCCTAAGCCGCCATTGATCAGGAACGGAGCCGATAATAATGAAAATCTTCGAAACCAAAACCGCCCCTAACCCCCGCCGCGTGCGCATGTTCATGGCCGAGAAAGGCCTGTTGGAAAAGGCCGAATTCATCGAGATTGACCTGCAGAAGGGTGAAAACCTGACACCTGAATTTGTCGCCCGAAATCCGATGAAGAAAGTGCCTGTGATGGAACTGGATGACGGCACCTGTATTGCCGAGACCATGGCAATCTGCCGCTATTTCGAAGAGAGCTACCCGGACACGCCGACCCTGATGGGCGACACCCCGCTTGAAAAAGCCCAGCTTGAGCAGTGGCTCCGGTGGATCGAGCTGTTCTTCTTCATGCCCACTGGCATGTGTTTTCAGCACACCACCGGCTATTTCAAGGACCGGATGAACCCGATCAAGGAGTGGGGTGAGGAATGCGGCAAGAGCGTTGAGAAGTTCATGCACTTCCTCGACAAGCAGCTCGAAGGCAAGGAATACATCTGCTGCGACCGCTTTACGGCCGCCGATATCAACGCTTTCACAACAGTGGCATTCGCGCGGGTGGTGGGCATCCGGATCAAACCTGAGCAGGCCAATCTGCAGGCCTGGTACGACCGCATCAAGGAACGCCCCTCTGCCCAGGTCTGAGCCACAGGCCAGTCAGAAACCAGAAGAGAGATCTTAATGACCACAACGGATTCAAGACTCCAGTGCGCGCTGGCGTCTATTGACGCAGCCAATAAGGCCGACCCCAATCAGGAGTCTTTCGACAACGAACGCCTCCCGAAGGAATACGCCTACAGCCTGCACATGACCCGCTGGCTGTTCGAGCTTGAATCCGACCCTTTCGAACGCATGCAGATCGCCTGCCGCGCCCAGCACATTGAGCGGTGGACGATGCCGCGGAAGGACTATCCGGAAGGTCGTAAAGCCTATTACCAGTGGCGTCAGGCCTGTGGCCGTATGCATGGCCGGCGTGCTGCAGAAATCATGGCGGATTGTGGCTACCCGAAGGAGGAGTGCGATCGGGTGGAGACCATCCTGACCAAGCGCGAACTGAGGCAGGATGCCGACACTCAACTGCTGGAGGACGTGGCCTGCATGGTCTTCCTGGAACGATATTTCGCAGATTTCTATGAGGAAAAAGCGGACTACGATCGGGAGAAGTGGCTACGCATAGTGCGCCGGACCTGGGGCAAGATGTCGCCCCGTGGGCACGAGGCGGCACTCAAGCTGGCAGAGGGGATGCCGGCGCACCTTCTGGAACTTTTGCAGGAGGCTTTGGCCGACGCCTAGCATCAAATGCCTGTTGCGAACTTTTGTGCACAGTCCAGCGGGTACGACCTGCCAAAATACGCTGTGAATACCTCCCTGTACGCTCGGCTCCGCCATCCATGGCTCCG
>NZ_DDOI01000032.1:4369-4767 GCF_002341575.1 Marinobacter sp. UBA2498
CCCGCCGAACTGTTTAAACTTGTGAGTTAGCCTTTTGGAAAGAACAGTTCTTGAAGTTTCTGGCCAGGCTCTTCCGCCCGCATAAACGATTCCCCCACAAGGAAACCGTAAATCCCGCGAGCAGTCATCGCTTCTACGTCGCTGCGGGTCATGATGCCACTTTCCGTAATGGTCAGCCGGTCCTGGGAGATCCGCTCATGCAGGTCAAACGTGGTGTCCAGCGAAACATCGAAGGTATGCAGATTGCGGTTGTTGATGCCGACCAGAGGCGTCGTCAGCGTCAACGCATCATCCAGTTCCTCGCCATCGTGCACTTCGACCAACACATCCAGCCCGATCTCATGGGCAATACCTTCCAGCTCTTGCATCTGGTCTTTGGTCAGGCAGGCGGCGATCAG
>NZ_DDOI01000032.1:4924-14394 GCF_002341575.1 Marinobacter sp. UBA2498
CCTCGTGGCCCTGGAAGAAGTCGCGGTCGGTGAGTACCGACAGACAAGCGGCGCCTCCGTTCTCGTAGCTTTCGGCAATGACCGCTGGCTCGAAGGGGTCTCGCAGAATGCCCTTGCTCGGCGAGGCTTTTTTGATCTCGGCGATAACAGCGGGAGTCTGCTTTTCAATTCGGCTGCGCAGAGCGTTGGCGAAGCCTCTGGCTGCTGGTTGGTCCCCAGCCATGGCTTTCAGGTCGGCAACCGAAACCCTTGGTTTCCGCTCGTCAATTTCTTCCCACTTGCGGTCCACGATCTTGCGAAGAATGGTGGGAGTCTTTTCCAAATGTCGTTCAGTCATTAGCGGCCTGCAAGTAGTTAGCGAGAGCCGGTGGGGCAGGGCTTGCCAAAACTGTCGTCAGCCATGGATGGCTGACGCCAAGCCCTACAGGGACGTATTNNGTCCAGCTTGCTGCCCAAAGTGCTGGGTCAGTTTGCTCAGGTTTATCCGCAGGTGACACTGCAGGTGACTTCAGCGTTGAGTAAAGACTTACTGTCCGGACTGGGGCAACAGTTCGATATTATTCTGGCACTGCGCGAACAGACCAATAAAAGCGATGTGTTGATTCAGCGCGAAGAGCTGGTTTGGGTGGGCTTACCCGGCTTGTTAGAGCAACCCGGCTGGCCTATGGTGGTTGCTCCGGAAGGGTGTATTTATCGGCGCAGGGCAGAGCAAAGTTTACAAAGGGCACATCAGCCTTATCGTATCACTTATACCAATACCGACTTCTCGGGACTGACTGCGGCATTGAACAGTGGACTTGGCATTACCGTTCTGGCTAAAAGTACGGTACCGAAGGATATTCCCATATTGGAAAGTTTTTCTGATAACAAACCCTTACCCAACCCCGGCTCAGTCAACGTGATTATGCGCCTGGCCGGTGGCGCTTCAAGTGCAGCTTCGCAATTAGCGGATTATCTGAAAGCGCGGATTTGAACATCTCACCTGACGTGAACGTCAGGCTACGGTAGCTGACTCCCGGGATAGGTGGCGCCTATGGTTGCTGCGTACTGGTCCGGGAGTGTGCAGCGCCATGGATGGCGCTGCCCAAGCCCTACAGGGACGTATTCACGGGCGTGTTTTGGTAAGCCCTGCCCCACCGGGTCGTCCTGCCGAAATCCGGCAGGCTTGGTCGATCAAAAGCACTGAGAAAAATCAGCCAGCTCCGACATCTTGCCGGCAGCGAGGCCAGAGCCCATGGCGTCGAGGGCCATATCCACACCCTCTTTCGGCGTCTTGGCCAAACCAGCGACATAGATCGCTGCGCCAGCATTGAGGGCAATCAGGTCCCGGGCTTTCTCGGCCATTTCATCGTGCCCACGACCGAAAGCTGCTTCGATGAGCTTCAGTGAGTCGTCGGCGGTGTCCACGGTCAGGCCCACCAGAGCCTGGCTCTTGATGCCAAGATCCTCCGGGGTGATGTCGTATTCGGTGACCTTGCCGTCTTTCAGTTCCGCCACGTGGGTGGCGCTTGCCAGACTGATCTCATCCAGGCCGTCTTTGGAGCAAACGACCATGATGTGCTCGGCCCCAAGGCGATGCAGCACCTCCGCCATCGGGCGGCACAGCTCCCGGTTGAACACGCCCACCAGTTGGCGTTTAACGCCCGCCGGGTTGGTCATCGGGCCCAGGATGTTGAAAATGGTCCGGCAGCCCAGCTCCTTGCGGGGGCCAATGGCGTGTTTCATGGCACCGTGGTGGGCCGGAGCGAACATGAAGCCGACACCAATTTCCTCGACGCAGCGGGCCACCTCTTCCGGTTTCATGCTCAGATTGATGCCCAGCTTTTCCAACAGGTCGGCACTGCCGCTCTTGGAGGAAACCGCCCGGTTGCCGTGCTTGGCCACAAAGCCGCCGGCTGCTGCCACCACGAAGGAGGCGGCGGAAGACACGTTGAACAGGTTGGCGCCATCGCCGCCGGTGCCGACGATGTCCACCAGGGGTTCGGCCTTGACCGTAACCTTGGTGGCCAGCTCGCGCATAACCTCGGTGGCGCCGGTGATTTCGTCAATCGTTTCGCTCTTCAGACGCAACCCCATGAGAAAAGCGCCGATCTGGGCGTCTGTGGCCTCGCCGTTCATGACGATACGCATCACGTCCTTCATTTCCTCCCGGGAAAGGTCCAGGTTGGAGGCAATGCGGTTGAGAGCTTCTTTCATGTCCATGTGTCGGCCTCTTATTGTGTTCTCAGAAAGTTGCGCAGCAGCTCGTGGCCCTGTTCCGTCATAATAGACTCCGGATGGAACTGCACGCCTTCGATGGGCAGGGTCTTGTGGCGAACCCCCATGATTTCCTCGATGGAACCGTCGTCGTTGCGGGTCCAGGCGGTCACTTCCAGGCAGTCGGGCAGGGTGGCCTTGTCGATCACCAGGCTGTGGTAGCGGGTCGCCTGCAGCGGGTTGCTCAGGCCCCGGAACACGCCAGTGTCCTTGTGGAATACCGGGGACACCTTGCCATGCATGACCCGGCCGGCGCGGATGACGTCACCACCGTAGACCTGGCCAATTGCTTGATGGCCCAGGCAAATGCCCAGGATCGGAACCTTGCCGGCGAAATGCCGGATGGCCGCCATGGAGATGCCAGCCTCGTTCGGGGTGCAGGGGCCGGGGGAAATCACCAGCCGCTCCGGGTTCAGGGCTTCAATCTGTTCGATGGTAATTTCATCGTTGCGGTGCACCTGCACGTCGGCACCCAGTTCGGCCAGATACTGCACCACGTTGTAGGTGAAGGAATCGTAGTTATCGATCATCAGCAACATAATCTGTTCCTCCGCCTCAGTGGTCGAAATCGTTGTAGGTCATGGCCACCGCGCGGAAAATGGCGCGGCCCTTGTTCATGGTTTCCTTCCACTCGAGGCGGGGCACCGAATCGGCCACCACGCCGGCGCCTGCCTGGATATGCAGGGTGTTGTCCTTGATCACGGCGGTACGGATGGCAATGGCTGTGTCCATGTTGCCGTTGAACGACAGATAGCCAACGGCGCCTCCGTAGACCCCACGCTTGACCGGCTCCAGTTCGTCGATAATCTCCATGGCCCGGATCTTGGGCGCACCGCTAAGGGTGCCGGCGGGCAGGGTGGCGCGCAGCACGTCCAGGCAGCTGGTGTTGTCTTTCAGCCGGCCGGTCACGTTGGAGACGATATGCATCACGTGGGAGTAGCGCTCCACGATCATCTTGTCGGTCAGCCGGACCGTGCCGGTTTCCGACACCCGGCCGGCATCGTTACGGCCCAGGTCGATCAGCATCAGATGCTCGGCAATTTCTTTCGGATCAGCCAGCAGTTCTGCTTCCAGCGCCTTGTCCTCGGCATCGGTGGCGCCGCGCTTGCGGGTGCCGGCGATCGGCCGAACCGTCACTTCCTCGTCTTCCACCCGGGCCAGGATTTCCGGGGAGGAGCCCACGATGTGGAAGTCACCCAAATCCAGGAAATACATGTAAGGGGAAGGATTCAGTACCCTGAGCGAGCGATACAGGTTCAGCGGTGGCGCCTCGAAGGGAATCGACATGCGCTGTGATATCACCGTCTGCATGACATCGCCGTCGAGCACGTAGCCCTTGATCTTGTCTACCGCGGCTTCGAATTTGTCCTGGGTAAAGCCGGAAATAAAGTCGCTCTCGTCCACGGCTTTTCCGCGCAGGTGTTCTGGGGTGCGGGGCGCGTCAGCGGTCTGCCTGTGCAGATGGTTTTCCAGCTGATCAATGCGGCTCTGCGCCTTTTCGAAGGCGCCCTCAATGGCCGGATCGGCATGGACAATCAGATGCAGCTTGCCCCGCAGGTTGTCGAATACCACGATCTCGTTGGACACCATCAGCAGGATGTCCGGCGTGCCGATTTTGTCCGGCGGACAGCTCTTGCGCAGCCGTTTTTCGATGTAGCGCACGGTGTCGTAGCCGAAGTAGCCCACCAGGCCGCCATTAAAGCGGGGCAGCTCATCCAGATCCGGTGCATGGAAGCGTTTCTGATAGGCTTCGACAAAGGTGAGCGGATCGTCCACTTCCTCGGTCTCAACAACCTCGCCGCCGCGGCTGATCTCCACCCGGTGGTCGAAGACCTTCAGTACTTCGTGACTGGGCAGGCCGATGATCGAATACCGGCCCCATTTCTCTCCGCCCTGAACGGATTCGAACAGGTAGGAATAGGGTCCGCTGGCGAGTTTGAGGTAGGTGCTCAGGGGCGTGTCGAGGTCGGCCAGTACCTCACGATACACAGGGATACGGTTAAAGCCGGCGTCGGCGAGCTCGGTGAATTGCTCGGGTGTCATGGTACGGTTTCCTGAAATCTGATCTGCATTGTGGATGAAAGCCTGTGCTTCCATCAGGTGCTGCGGGCTCGACCAGCAGACGCCAGTCAGCCTCCGGGCTTGCTCAGCCGGTGCGCCATCGCCACCATCGTGTTGCGCGGGTTGTCAGGATGCCTCGCGCTGCAGTCAGATTCAGTCCCTGCACGGCAGGAATCTCCCGTAAAGAAGTGCTCAATGTAAGTTCCTTGTGAGATTACAAAAGCTCGGCCAGCGAATCAACAACCGCGTCGGCGCCCAGAGTATCCACCGCAGGCCCGTAGTTATACCCGTACCGCACCGCCACACAGGGAATGCCCGCGGCCAGCGCCGCGTTAATATCCGCTGCGGAGTCGCCTACCATGACTGTGGTTCCGCGGGTGCCCCCCAGGGTTTCCATGGCATGAAGCAGGGGAGCGGGGTCCGGTTTCTTGACCGGCAGGGTGTCACCACCCACGGTCAGGTCGAACCAGTGATCCAGTCCCATTTGCTCAAGCAGCGGTGCCACAAACTGTTCCGGCTTGTTGGTGACGATGCCCAGCCGGCAGCCCTGGTTCTTCAGGTGCGTGAGACAGGCCTCGACTCCGGCGTAGACTACCGAATGCTGTCCGTTGAGCGTGCCGTAGGCGTGATAGAAAATCGCCAGGGCATCCTTGAACAGGGCCTCGTCTTTTGGTCGCGCCGGTTCCCAGTCCACCTGGCCGGCCAGGGCCCGGCGCACCAGAACGCTGGCGCCATTGCCTACCCAGTTCCGTACCCGGTCAATGCCTGCTGGTGAGCGCCCAAGATGCGCCAGCATCTGGTCCACGGCGGCCGCCAGATCCGGTGCACTGTCCACCAGGGTGCCGTCGAGATCAAACAGGGCAATCCCCGGCCAGCGTGGATTGAACAGCCCTGCCAGGCTCATTGGCTGATCACCCTGCGGGCCTGCTCCAGTTCTTCGCGCATGGCATCAATGGTGGTTTTATAGTCGTCGGTGTTAAAGATGGCAGATCCCGCCACGAAGGTGTCGGCACCGGCCTCGGCGATTTCCCGGATGTTCTCGGTCTTCACGCCACCGTCGATTTCCAGGCGGATATTGTAGTTACTGGCATCGATGCGCTTGCGGGCCTCCCGGAGTTTGTCGAGCGTGCCGGGAATGAACTTCTGGCCACCGAAGCCGGGGTTTACCGACATCATCAGCACCATGTCCAGTTTGTCCATCACATGATCCATATAATGCAGCGGCGTGGCCGGGTTGAACACCAGGCCCGCCTGGCAGCCACCGTCGCGGATCAGCTGCAGTGAGCGATCAATGTGGTTGGTCGCTTCCGGGTGGAAGGTAATGTAACTGGCCCCGGCGTCGATAAACATACGGATGAGGTCGTCCACCGGCGACACCATCAGGTGCACATCGATGGGGGCGGTCACGCCGTGCTTGCGCAGCGCCTCGCAGACCATGGGGCCAATGGTGAGGTTGGGTACGTAGTGATTGTCCATCACATCGAAGTGCACCACGTCGGCGCCGGCGGCCAGCACGTTATCGACTTCCTCGCCAAGACGGGCAAAATCGGCGGACAGGATGGATGGGGCAATCAGGTAAGGGTTCATGACGGCTCTCTCACAACAATGGATAATGGCTTGGTCAGCGGTCCCTGCCGCACATTCAGGATGGCTGCTAGTCTAACAGCTCAGTGGCGTTTTTTCGCAGTCAAAGGATCAGTATCTGTGCAGAGATTCGAGATTTACCGGCCCGGCGTGTTCTGGTTTTTTGTCCTGGCGCTGATGTGTGTCGCACCGTCCATCACCCTCGGGCAGGAAGAGAGCGGGACGGCCGGTGAGGCCGAAGGCGTCGAGGCGTCAGAGTCTGCGAGTCGGGCCCTGATCTGGACAGGCACCGGCGAACGCTCCCTGATCCAGCGTTTTCCCGAATCAGCGGTATGGCTGGAGCTTGAGGAGGGTGATAGGGCGCTGGGCCTGTTCTACCCGGAAGCCAGGTTGCCGGCTCGCGGTGCGGTGCTGGTTCTGTCGGAAGAAGGTGAAACTGCCGCTTCCGGGGTAACCGGCTCACTGGCAGCGGGGCTGGCTTCCAGGGGCTGGGCCGTGCTCACCCTTGGCCTGGAGTCGCCCTCACCGGTTCTGAGTGAAATCCTGATGCGGCCGGTGGTAGAAGAACCATCGGCGGAAACGGAGGCGGGTGAGCAGGAAGCACCGGAATCGGTCATGATCGATATCATGGCTTCAGAGAGTGCCGATGATCTTGAGGCGCGCTACCGAAGCCGGATCAGCCAGACGCTCCAGGCAGGGCTGGCCCAGTTGGCTGAGCGGGGCTATGAAACACCGGCTGTTCTGGGAGTCGGGCGAGCCAGCATACACGTGACCAACCAGGTACTGGAGGGGGCTGATGCCGCTGCGCTTATCTGGGTGGCTTCCCAGTTTTACCCCGTTGACCGTCCAGATCTGCCCGAACGTCTGGAGTCGCTGAGCACGAAATTGCTGGAGCTTTATCCGTCCGGAGCCGCTGATGATCAAACGAAATGGAGTATGGGAATGAGGTTGCGCCGGGCCGGGATGAGTGGCTTTGAGCGACAACCGATTCCCTGGCTCACGCCAGCGCCCGGAACCCTGGGCGATGGGATTGCCAGCCGCGTTGCTGCATGGCTGGAGTCCCGCCAGGACTAGCGGACGGTGTTGTGGCGCTTGATCAGTTCCCAGGCCTGCTGATAGTGAAGCAGACGATCCTTGGCCAGTGCATGCTCGCGGGGGCTGACCTGCTGTTGGGCCAGCTTGTCCGGATGGCACTCGGATACCTTCTTGCGGTAGGCCCGCTTGATCACCTCCAGTGAATCCCGCCGGGTGACCCCCAACAGCTCGCAGGCCTGCTGATAACTGGTGGGTCTTGAGAGATTCTCGCTATGCCGGGTCCATACCTTGCTGGCATAGCTGTCGAAGATGTCCTCGCTGATGCTAACCGGTAGGCCAATCTGGTCAATGGCATCCTCGCAGCGATAGCGCCTGGGTTTGGCGGGCCGGCCGTTCAGTTGACTGGCGTGGCACAGACAGATGGCGGTTTTCAGGGCCGGGGAAGGCCATAGCCGGCGGGACAGGCGCATGGCCAACCCGCGGATGAAAGGCAGTTGCCCGGCTGACTTGCCGTCCTGGAACCAGCCAATGGCGCGCCGTCGCTGACGCTTCGACAGCCTCATGGCCTTGATCAGGGATTCTGCATAGCCAATGTCGGCTTCGGTCACTCGCCCCTCTGCTTTGGCGATATAACCGAGGAAGAAGAACAGGGGGCGCCTGCACCAGCGGGGCAGATGGGCGCGCTCGATAAGCGCGGGTGCCTGATGGCCGCAGGCTGAGAGTTCCCGCATCAGGCTGGAAAACTCGGCGTCCATCCGTGCCGGCAGCACCGGTTGTCGTTTACTCCCTGCCATGGCTTTCAGATTCCCTGTTGCCCAGTTGCCTGTCCAGCGCCTGGAGGCGTTCCGGGGTGCCGACGTCCACCCATTGTCCCCGGTGATAAAGGCCTTTCACGCGGCCTTCGCCCATGGCGTTGCGCAGCACAGGCCCGAGCTTTCCGGACCGGTCGGTCAGGCCTTCGAACAGTCGCTGGTGTAACAGGCTAATGCCGGTGAAGGTCAGCTTGTCCGGGCCATCGCTATGGAGTACTCCCTGGTCAGTGAGGTGAAAGTCACCTTCCGGATGGTGTGGCGGATTGCTGGTGACCACCAGCAGGGCGTCTGCGTCAGGCGGCGGTGTCAGTCGAGACAGGTCGAAATCGCTCCAGATATCGCCGTTGATCGCCAGAAACCAGTCAGATTTGTCACCGGCAAGCAGAGGCAGAGCGCGCACGATGCCACCGGCGGTTTCCAGCGGCTCGCCTTCACGGGAATATTGAATGGATAGCCCGAACCCTTCGCCGTTTCCCAGGGTTTCCTCAATCTGGTCGCCCAGCCAGGCATGATTGATCACCACCTCACGGATTCCCGCCCGCCGCAGGTGCTCCAGGTGATAGGTGATCAGAGGTTTGCCAGCGGCCCTTAACAGGGGCTTTGGTGTGGCCAGCGTCAGTGGCCGCATGCGTTCACCTTTGCCGGCTGCGAGAATCATAGCCTTCACTGGGGCAAGCGCTCCTGACCCGGGGCCGAGCCGATGCTCGTCTCGATCCGGGGCATAACCGTATCGCTCAGCCATTCGTGGAAGTGTCGCAGGGCTGGCTGTCGACCGCTGGCAACGATCAGGTACTGAACGGTTCGGGGAATGTCCTTGAGATAGCCGTGCTTGCCATCGCGGATCGATAGCCGGGCAAAAATGCCGGCAGCTTTCAGGTGCCGCTGCATGCCCATCAGTTCAAACCACTGGCGGAAGGTCTCCGGGTCCGCACGATGCAGGCCAGCCTCGAGGCTGCTCTGGCGGTAGTCTTCCAGCCACTCGCAGATGCGCTTCTCTGGCCATTGGATGTAGCAGTCTTTCAGCAGCGAGACCACATCGTAAGTGACGGGCCCAGTAACCGCATCCTGGAAATCGATGACACCCGGGCGAGGTTGGTCTTGGCGAACCAGCAGGTTTCGGGAATGGTAGTCCCGATGGACCGTCACTTCGGGTTGAGCCAGGGCGCTTTCCCGCAGCATGGAAAAGGTCGTGTCCAGCAGGGCCCGCTCGCTGTTTTCCAGGTTCATGCCCAGATGCCTCTCCAGAAGCCAGTCCGGGAACAGCGCCATTTCCCGCTCAAGCAGGGTGGCATCGTAAGGCGGTAGCGGGTAATCACTGGGGGAAGTCTGGCTCGCGATCAGGGTCAGCTCTTGCAGGGCGTTCCTGTAGAGCTGGTCTGCGGACTCGGTGTTCAGTCGGCCAAGCATCAGCTGGTCGCCAAAATCCTCCAGTAGCAGGAAGCCCTGCTTCAGATCAGCCTGCACAATGTCCGGCACCGCAATACCTTGGCGGTGCCAGTGCCGGGCGATGGCCACGAAGGGCTCGCAGTCTTCATGTTCCGGGGGCGCATCCATCACGATAAACGGTGCACCGTCCCCGGTAGCGGTCGTCGGATTTGCGTGCTGCCAGACCCGGAAATAACGGCGAAAACTGGCATCGCCGGAAACCGGTTCGGCTTCGCACTGTTCGAAGCCGGGAAATTGTCTGACCCAGTTGGTCAGCAACTGCAGGCGGGTATCCAT
>NZ_DDOI01000156.1:0-2188 GCF_002341575.1 Marinobacter sp. UBA2498
CATGGCCGCGCGTTCCTCATTGGCAATCCGAGGGGTGACCTCACCGGGAATATCCGGGGTCCTCGGTGTCATTGCGCTCACTTCATTTACCTCGAACAGCAGCAACTGGGCGGGCAGCTTGCCGTTGAAAAGCCGGTATTGCTTGTAACTTCTCAATCCGATGGACTTGCCGAATTCCGGGGCTCCGGTAAATACACCGAGGCGCCAGCCTGGAACGCAGCGTTTAACCGCGTCGCCCAGTGCCTGGTACAAGCCGCCCAACTCCCTGCGCTCACTCAACCGCTCACCGTACGGGGGATTGGTTAGGACCAGCCCCTGATCAGACCAGTCGCCTTCCAGTTCCAGGGCATCGACTGCGCGAGCCTCAACGTGCACAACATTCTCCAGACCTGCCCTCTGGATGTTTTTCCAGGCGGTCCCGATGACCCGGCTATCCTGGTCAAAGCCCGCCATTCTCGGGATCCGCCCTTGCTTGCCCTCGTGGGCGCGACGCTCCGCCTCCTGGCGCAGCGATAACCAGAGCTCCGGCTGATGGCCCGGCCACTTCTCGAAACCGAACCGTTCCTGCTTGCGGCCGGGCGCCATATCCAGCGCCATCATGGCAGCTTCAACCACAAGGGTGCCTGAACCGCACATCGGGTCCACGAAATCGCCGCCGGCGGCGGCAATCTCCGGCCAGCCCGCTCGCATCAGCAATGCCGCGGCCAGGTTTTCCTTCAGGGGTGCCAGGCCCTGATCCGTACGATAGCCGCGCATGTGCAGACTGTGCCCGCTCAGATCAATGCCCAGGGACAAGCGGCCACGATTGAGTCGCGCGGAGACAATGACATCCGGGTTCTTGGCATCCACTGAAGGCCGCGGTCCGCCATTGGCCTGAAACCGGTCCACAATGCCGTCCTTGACCCTTTGAGCGCCATATTGCGTATTGCGGATGGCCTCGTTCTGACCGAGGAACGTAACGCGGAAACTGCCATGCACAGGAATGTGCTGCTGCCAGTCCATGTGAACAACGCCATCATAGAGCTGATCGCCGCTGTTGGCGTCCACTTCATCAATGTGAAGGATCACCCGGTTGGCGAGACGCGACCATAGACAGGCGCGATAACCACCCTCCAGAGAACCCTCCACCCAGACCCCGGCCGGGGCATTGCGTACGGTATCCAGACCAAAGGTGCTGAGCTCGTCCGCCAGTAGGTATTCCACCCCCTTCGGGCAGGTTACGAAAAATACAGATTTGGACAAGTTCAACTCCTGGTTGCTGGACGGCTTGAGGTAAGTTTCCGGAATAAAGGCTATTCCGAAAATCGCAGTAAAATTTTTAGTTCATATAACTATAAAAAAAGCGTCACATAGATGAAATAATTAGTGTACATCGGCTAAAGGTTCGACTTACCTTGTAAGTGACGCGTCGTTCCGGAAGGGTGCAAACCTTCCGTTAACAGGATCCTGACTGCTCTGGCTTGAGCTGACAATAGTGGGTTATCCCGGAGCGGATAACACTGGTCGCAGCCACTGCAGATGTGTACACGCTTGTTCTGTTAATCCATCAGTGAGGAACGGCATGAAAAGACAGAAAAGAGACATGTACGCTCGTGCATTCAAGCGGGGTTATCTCGCTGGCGTGTCCGGAAAATCCAAAGACAGCTGCCCGATTGAACAGGCGGAAGTTCGCCAGGAATGGCTGAACGGGTGGCGAGAAGGCCGCACAGATCAATGGGAGGGCATGACCGGCGTATCCGGCATCCATAAACTGGCTAACGTTACGACAGCGTGACGCCTCAACTAACCCCGATTCTTAATCTGATCTTTTTACATACAATTTGACGCAGTACTCAGAGCAACCCAAACGGGGCCTCCCGCCCCGTACCATGCGATGAAGCGCCACGGGGTTCATTCCCCGCTCGGGCCCGCTAAGCGGGCCCACCTTCGTTATGGGGCGCGGTAAATCACTTGACCTGCCGGATAGCCTCAACAGCCTCTTTAATAAGTTCAGGCCCCCGGTAAATAAAACCGGTGTAGATCTGGACCAGCTTGGCACCGGCCCGGACTTTCTCGGCTGCACTTTCACCGTCCATAATGCCGCCGACACCAATAATCGGTAGTGATTCCCCCAGTTCCGCGTAAAGCCCCCGGATGACCCTGAGAGAAGCCTCCCGCACCGGTGCGCCGCTGAGGCCACCAGCCTCAT
>NZ_DDOI01000156.1:2292-4535 GCF_002341575.1 Marinobacter sp. UBA2498
GAGGCCACCAGCCTCATCGGCATGGGCATGACCTGCCACGGCATCCCGACTGATCGTTGTATTGGTGGCAATCACGCCATCAAGGCCCGTCTCACGCAGGGCGGATGCCACGAACCGGATACCGTCATCGTCCATGTCCGGGGCGATCTTCACAGCCACAGGCACGTACCGGCCATGCTCCTTCTCACACTGGAACTGTTCGTCCTTGATGGCCTCCAGCAGGCCCTTCAGAGAGTCTCCAAACTGCAAATCCCGAAGGCCGGGCGTGTTGGGCGAGGACACATTCACCGTTATGTAATCGGCCCGACTGTAAACTGCCGAAATTCCCTTCCGGTAATCGGACTCGGACTGGTCGTTGGGCGTGTCCTTGTTCTTGCCAACATTGATTCCAAGCACGCCCTTGTAGCGGCGCTGATCCACACGGGCCAGCAAGTGGTCCAGTCCCTCGTTATTGAAACCCATCCGGTTAATGATGGCCTGATGCTCCAGCAGCCGAAACATCCGTGGTTTGGGGTTGCCGGGCTGCGCCAGAGGCGTCACGGTACCGACTTCAATAAAACCGAAGCCCAGGGCGCCAAGCGCATCGAGGTGATCGGCGTTCTTATCCAGACCTGCGGCAAGCCCGACGGGGTTCGGAAAATCCAGCCCCATAACATTCACTGGCAATGAATCTATCTTTGGTGAAAAAGCGCTCAAAACGCCTAATCGGTGCGCAAGATCGAGACCATTCAATGCAACATTGTGAGCTTGCTCCGCTGGAAGGCGGAAAAGCAGATTGCGGATAACGCCGTACATCTGAAAAAACTCCCCTGATCCAAGTGGGCGGAGTATACCGGAAGTTTTCCACAGCATCCCGGGATAGAACCAAATCAGCTGTAAATGACTGTATCATGGCACTCTCATGACCTTTTCCACGGAATCTGTGGATAAACCTGTTGAAAATCGCGGGGCAACGGTTGCCATCCCTTGATAACTGCGCCAATCTACAAATTGATCATTTTTTGACCAGTTATTTTTATGTTTATTTTCAATCGTTTATATATTTTTCTCATGGCTGTCGACAAATACTAAACAAAATGTTACCCAGTCATCGTTCTGCAATGATGTGCATAAATCACTTGAAATCCCCTCTTTTAGCCACCCCTGCCAAAGCCCTTGAGAATAACGTTATACTGGCACCTGTCTTCTGATCTGGAGTGCATCAATGCAAGAGCCGATTTCCCCCGCCCAACAGCACCGGGAAAACCTCGCGGGCGAAATGAAGGCGGCCTCGCGCGTGACCATTATCGGAATGATTCTCGATGCCGTACTCGGGGTCATAAAAGTCATTGGTGGTGCTCTTTTTAACTCCCAGGCCCTGCTGGTGGATGGCATTCACTCCTTTACGGATGTTGCCTCTGATCTGGTTGTTCTTGGCGTCATGAAGGTATCCCGCCAGGAGCCGGATGACGACCATCCTTACGGCCATCAGCGAATCGAAACCTTCGGCACTCTGGTTCTGGGCAGCATCCTGATTGCCGTTGGCGCCGCCCTGGCCTGGGAAAATACCCTACGCCTGATAGAGGGTGGCGTGGATACTGTGCCTGGCTGGCCAGTTCTGGTGGCAGCTGCAGCGTCTGTTGCGGGCAAGGAATGGATTTTCCGATACACACGCCACGTCGGCCTGAGGATCCGCTCGGATCTGATTATCGCCAACGCCTGGCACAGCCGAACCGATGCGTTCTCCTCAGTCGTGGTTCTGGTGTCCACGGCCGGCGCCATGCTCGGCATGGTCTGGCTTGATGTGTTCGCGGCGGTGGTGATCGCAGGCATCATTATCCACATTGGCTGGAAGTTTACCTGGGACAGCGTCAAGGAACTCGTGGATACCGGCCTCTCCCAGGAGGACACGGAGATGCTCAAGAGTATCGCCCGGGACACGGACGGAGTGCGCAACGTGCATGAGCTTCGCAGCCGTCGTATGGGGCACGACATTCTGCTGGATATTCACCTGGTGGTTCGTCCGGAAATCAGCGTATCGGAAGGGCATCAGATCGGCATGCAGGTTGTCTCGGGAATGCGGGATGCCCTGGACAACATCCGGGACATCAACTTCCACATCGACGCCGAAAACGACGAAGATCAGCCGCTGACCTCCGAGCGCCTGCCCTCCCGTGAAGACATCCGGGCCATCCTGGCCCGACACCTGGGAGAGTTGCCGCAACACAGCCGGCTCCGGCTGCACTATCTGAAAAACAAGGTGC
>NZ_DDOI01000156.1:4576-13389 GCF_002341575.1 Marinobacter sp. UBA2498
GTGAAAAACAAGGTGCATCTGGAGCTGTTCCTGGACAGCCCCGAGGGTGAAACCGTCTTCTCATCCTCAAACATCAGGGAAGAGCTCGGTGATTACCCCTGGTTTGGGAGTGTCCGGGTATGGGTGGCCGGCCCCTGAAAGCCGCCGGCCATATAACCTAGCGACGCCTGTTCTCTTCCATCCTTGAAAGAAATTCCTGCATGATCAGGGTGTAGAGCTCGCCCCCCAGGAAGCGGTCTTCCACGCCCGCATCAATGCTCGGGTTGTCGTTGACTTCGATGACGGCAACCCGGTTGCCTGACTGTTTGATATCCACACCGTACAGCCCGTTGCCGATCAGTCTGGTGGCATTCAGGGCCGCCTGAATGACATTCCTTGGCACCTCATACGTGGGCATGGTCTCAAAGCCACCGCTCTCACTCTCGGATTCGCTGTGCTGATAGATCTGCCAGTGGCCTTTCACCATCATGTACTTGCAGGCGTAGATGGCCCGCCCACCGAGCACACCAATACGCCAGTCGTAATCGGTGTAAAGGTATTCCTGAGCCAGCACCAGGGCGGACTGCTTGAACAGGTCTCTCAGCCCGGCACGGAGGGTCTTCTCGTCTTCGGCCTTGGTTACGCCTCGGGAAAACGCACCATCCGGGATCTTGATAACTACCGGAAAACCCAGCTCACTGATGACCTGCTCGACAGCGTTCTTCTGATCTTTCGACAGGATGAGTGTCTTGGGCGTGGGAACCTTGTTGTTCTTCAGGAGATCTGCAAGGAACACCTTGTTGGTGCACTTGAGGATCGACACCGGATCATCAATGACCACCATGCCCTCAGCGGCCGCCTTGCGGGCAAACCGGTAGGTGTGATGATCAATGGCAGTGGTCTCACGAATGAACAACCCATCGTATTCCGGCAGGCGCATATAATCCCGCCGGGTAATCTGCTCAACGTTGATACCCAGCTTGCGACCGGCTTTCTCGAAACGCTTCAGGGCAACCTTGTCACTCGGCGGCATCTCCTCATCGGGATTGACCAGCACCGCCAGATCATAGCGGTAACGGCGTCGGGTCCGTGGCTTACGCCAGACCATGCTGCTGAAACGATCCAGGGCCGCCGCGAACACGTCCTGCTCCTGCTCGCCCAGATCCGCCGGAGCCGCCGGCTTCATGGACTCGATCTGCCACTGCTTGCGGCGCTTGAAAACAATTTCAAGAATCGGACAAGGGAACCGCTCGAACAGCGCCCGGGCGACCGGCTTCAGATCCGGGTGCTCGGCCTGGCCAAAGTAGGTCCGAATGCGCACTTCATGGGTGGCCGCGCGCTCATCACTGGCAGGGTCAATAGCGGAACCCGCTGCTTCCAGCCAGTTGATGACGCTTTCATCAAGCTCTTCCAGCTCAAGTGAAAACAGTCCTTTGCGGCCGAGATCATTGAGCGTCATCACCGAGGGTACGACATGGTGACCACGGGCTTCCGCCAGGAGTGAACAATAATACCCCTTGCTCAGGTAACGGGCGCTCTGACACAGGTTGATGACCCTCACCCGGCTGGCGGGCGGAGCTGAGAACTGGAGGTACTGATCAAACGTCAGCACGTCCTCACTGGGGTAATAAGGCGCCCAGTCTTTGGCGCGGTCCACTACGATAAGCAATCGGGACATTGAAGGCATTCCTCCCTGAAAGGTCTTGCCTGTAGTAATTGAGGCCACAATACGCCGGTCACAATCGCTGCACAATCGGCGCATAATGCGTGCTTTTACGCATCCTTGTGGTCTTTGCGTTACCCTGACTCTCACACATAATAGCGGAGTACGGGAAGCCCAACAGCATGCCCTCCTCGCGTTTTTCAAGGCCGTCTCTCAATGCCTGATTTCCAGCTCCGACAAGCCTCCAGCAAGGATCTCGACGCCCTGGTCTTGCTCGAAAACCGGTGCTTCGCCGAAGACCGGCTTTCCAGGCGTAGCTTCCGCCGCTTTCTGGAGATGCCCAGAGACCGCTTGATTGTGGCCGAGGCCGATGGCGAGCTGGTGGGCTACTGCCTGATTCTGATGAGCGCTGCCACCCGGCTCGCCCGAATCTACTCCATTGCGGTGTCTCCGGCTGTGCGTGGCCAGGGCGTGGGCGAAAAACTGGTACGGGAAGCAGAATCTGAGGCGGTGGACGCTGGCCGTATCATCATGCGCCTGGAAGTCCGCGAGGATAACAGAGGCGCCATCAACCTCTACAAGCGCCTGGGCTATCGCCAGTTCGGCACCTACCGGGACTATTACGAAGACCACGGAGACGCCCTTCGCTTCGAGCGACGGATTCTGTTCTACGAGCCTTCAAGAGAATTTCCGGCCGTTCCCTACTATCCGCAGACCACGGATTTCTCCTGCGGGCCGGCGGCGCTGATCATGGCGATGGCCGCTCTGGATGAACAGCAACCACTCACAACCCTGGAAGAACTCAGGCTTTGGCGGGAAGCGACCACCATATTTATGCTCGCCGGCCACGGCGGCTGCGGCCCACATGGACTGGCGCTCGCAGCGTGGAATCGGGGTTTTGAAGCCAGCGCCTGGATCAGCATGGAAGGAGCCCTTTTCAAGGACACCGTCAGAAGCGAGGACAAGAAGCGGGTACTGGAGCTGGTACACGAGGGCTTTTTACACGACATCGGCAAGACAGGCATTCAGCTACACCATGACCCGCTGACCCTTGAAGCGATGGAAGAAGCCCTTCACGAAGGCAGAATTCCGGTCATCCTGATCAGCACCTGGCAACTGAATCGCAGCCGCGTTCCCCATTGGGTCACCGTCTGCGCGATTGACGACCAGTTCGTGTACCTGCACGACCCGGAAATTGATACAGAACTCGGCGAAACCGTGGCCGACAAGCAGTACCTGCCAGTCGACCGCCGGGTGTTCAGCCAGATTTCACGGTACGGCAGGAACCAGCCATTGCAGGCTGCGATCATCGTAGGGCCCAAGCGACCGGCCTGATCAGCCGGTCCGCAGTGCCGCCTCTTTCAGCTCGGCGATATCATCCCGCAGACGCGCAGCCGTCTCGAAATCCAGTTCGGAAGCGGCCTTGTACATTTCATCCTCAAGCCGGGACACCTCCTTGAGGACCTCCTCCGGCGATCGATTGCCAGCCTTGGCCCGATACTGTTCCGCCTCTTCGGCTGCTTTCTGCCCCGGGCGCTCGGCCTTGCGACGGCCACGGCCGCCGCCTCCGGCACCTTCCATGATGTCGGCAATTTTCTTGTTCAGGCCCTGCGGGGTAATGCCCTGCTCCAGATTGTGAGCTTCCTGCTTGGCCCGGCGACGCTCTGTCTCATCAATAGCCCGCTGCATGGAGCCTGTAATCCGGTCACCGTAGAGAATGGCCTTGCCGTGAACATTCCGCGCCGCACGACCCATGGTCTGGATCAGTGAGCGCTCGGAGCGCAGGAAACCTTCCTTATCTGCATCCAGGATGGCCACCAGCGAAACCTCGGGCATGTCCAGACCTTCCCGCAGCAGGTTGATGCCCACCAGCACATCGAATTCCCCCCGCCGGAGGTCCCGGATGATCTCCACCCGCTCGACGGTATCGATGTCCGAGTGCAGATAGCGAACCTTGATGTCGTGTTCCATCAGGAAGTCGGTCAGATCCTCGGCCATACGCTTGGTCAGCGTGGTCACCAGAACCCGTTCCTTTACCTTCACCCGCGTGTGGATTTCCGAGAGCAGATCGTCCACCTGGGTAGACGCGGGACGCACCTCGATTTCCGGGTCCAGCAGGCCGGTGGGGCGCACCACCTGTTCCACCACCTGACCCGCATGCTCGGCCTCGTAAGTGGACGGGGTTGCGGATACGAAGATCATCTGGGGCGCAATTCGCTCCCACTCTTCAAACTTCATGGGTCGGTTATCCAGCGCCGATGGGAGGCGGAAACCGTACTCAACAAGGGTTTCCTTCCGGGACCGGTCGCCCTTGTACATGGCGCCGATCTGGGGAATGGTCACGTGAGATTCATCCACCACCAGCAAGGCATTGGGCGGCAGGTAATCAAACAGTGTCGGCGGTGCCTCACCTGGGCGGCGACCCGAGAGATAGCGCGAGTAGTTCTCGATGCCGTTGCAATAGCCCAGTTCCAGCATCATTTCGATGTCGTACCGGGTGCGCTCTTCCAGGCGTTGTGCTTCCACCAGGCGGTTGTTGTCCCGCAGCTGCTGCAGCCGCTCATCCAGCTCAACCTTGATATGCTCGACCGCATCCAACACCGTCTGCCGGGGCGTCACATAGTGCGATTTCGGGTAGATGGTGACCCGTGGCACTCGGCGCAGGACCTCACCGGTCAACGGGTCGAAATAGCTGAGATTCTCAACCTCGTCATCGAAGAGCTCGATGCGGATAGCTTCCTTCTCGGATTCCGCCGGGAATACATCGATCACATCGCCCCGAACCCGATAATTGGCCCGGTGGAACTCGATATCGTTCCTGGTGTACTGAAGTTCGGCCAGGCGCCGGAGGATGTATCGCTGATCGATCTGATCGCCCCGGTCCAGATGCAGCATCATCTTCAGGTAGGACTGGGGGTCACCGAGGCCGTAGATAGACGACACCGTCGCCACAATGATGGCATCCGGTCTTTCCAGCAATGCCTTGGTAGCAGATAGACGCATCTGCTCAATGTGCTCGTTGATAGAAGCGTCTTTCTCGATAAACGTGTCCGACGAGGGCACGTAAGCTTCTGGCTGATAGTAGTCGTAGTAGGAAACGAAATACTCCACCGCATTGTCGGGAAAGAACTCCTTGAACTCACCATAGAGCTGGGCGGCCAGGGTCTTGTTATGGGCCATGATGATGGTGGGCCGCTGGACCTGCTGGATGACATTGGCGATGGTGAAGGTTTTACCGGAGCCGGTTACCCCCAGCAACGTCTGGTGTGCCAGACCGGATTGGATACCATCCACCAGCCCTTCGATTGCCTTGGGCTGATCGCCCGCTGGCTGGAACGGCGAATCAACCTGGAACACACCCTCTCTGGCGGAAACGTTTGCCTGATTACTGGCCATAACTGGCGGAAACCTCCGGTAAAACCGACGCACGGGCGAAACAGCCCCTGCCATTCGAGAAATTTAGCGATACACTGGCTTCATGATACCATCAGTGCGATCGACGGCTGGGCGTAAATCAGCCAGCAGCTCTGGCACCCGGCGGTCGCAGCCCTATCAGACGCAGCTTTAAGGAGCGCAAGTTTGGACCTTCAACTTTCCAGCCGAGTACAGGCTATCAAGCCCTCTCCCACCCTCGCAGTCACCAACAAGGCCGCGGAACTCCGCGCAGCAGGCCAGGACATTATCGGCCTGGGTGCCGGCGAGCCGGACTTCGACACACCTGATCACATCAAACAGGCAGCCATTGAAGCCATCAATAACGGCCAGACAAAATACACTGCCGTGGATGGTACGCCAGCCCTGAAAAAAGCGATTATTGCGAAGTTCAAACGGGACAACGGCCTGGATTACGAAGCCAACCAGATACTGGTAAGCAGTGGTGGCAAACAGAGCTTTTTCAACCTCGCACTTGCCACACTGAACCCGGGTGACGAAGCCATCATCCCTGCCCCGTACTGGGTTTCCTACCCGGATATGGTGCTGGTGGCTGAAGGCAAACCCGTGATTATCGAAACCGGTGCTGAAACCCGCTTCAAGATCACTCCGGAGCAGCTGGAAAACGCGATTACCGAGCGTACCCGCCTGTTCGTGATCAACAGCCCCTCGAACCCGAGCGGCATGGCCTACACCCTCGAAGAGCTGCAGGCCATCGGCGAGGTGCTGAAGAAGCACCCGAACATCATGATCGCCACCGACGATATGTATGAGCCGATCCTCTGGACCGGCAAACCGTTCTGCAACATCCTGAACGCCACGCCTGAGTTGTATGACCGCACCTTCGTCCTGAATGGCGTATCCAAGGCCTACTCCATGACTGGCTGGCGTATCGGCTACGCCGCGGGCCCGGCGAAAATCATCGGTGCAATGAAGAAGATCCAGTCCCAGAGCACCTCCAACCCGGCCTCCATCTCCCAGGCAGCGGCACAGGCTGCGCTGGATGGCGATCAGGGCTGCGTGGGCGAGATGGTCAAGGCCTTCAAGGAACGCCACGACTGGCTGGTAGAAGCACTGAACAAGCTGCCAGGCGTTGAATGCCTGAACGGCGACGGTACCTTCTATGTGTTCCCCAGCTTCCAGGGCGCCATCGATGCGGATTCCAGCGTCAGCACTGACGTTGAATTCGCCGAGAAACTGCTGACCGACGCCGGCGTGGCACTGGTCCCGGGTTCCGCCTTCGGTTGCCCTGGCCACATGCGCCTGAGCTTTGCGACCAGCATGGAAAACCTGGAAAAGGCTGTCGAACGCCTTCAGAAAGCGCTTGGCTAAAAAGTTCTGGCCAGGGGTTGACGGGGCGGTATTGCCAACTTAATATACGCGCCTCGTCACACGACGACGTTCCCCGATAGCTCAGTTGGTAGAGCAACGGACTGTTAATCCGTTTGTCGCTGGTTCGAGCCCAGCTCGGGGAGCCACTTATTCCGAAATGCCGCTGATTCTTCTGAACCAGCGGCATTTTTCGTTTACGGCCTCAGAAAATCTGCTCGCGCTGCATGAATTCGGTCAGCACCCGGAACAACGTGAACCCATCCTCGGTGCCAATCAGCTCCCGAATGGAATGCATACCGAACTGGGGCACGCCAATATCCAGCGTGGTTACACCCAGGTTCCCCGCCGTCAGGGGCCCAATGGTGCTGCCACAGCCCATATCGCTCCGAACCACAAAGGTCTGGTGAGGCAACCCCAGCTCGTCACTGATGTGCCGGTAAACTGCTGCCGATCGACTGTTGGTGGCGTACCGCTGGTTATGGTTGACCTTGATCACCGGCCCCTGATTGAGAATCGGGCCATGATTCTCATCATGTTTATCCATGTAATTCGGATGAATGCCATGGGCATTGTCCGCCGACACCATCATCGAGTTGGCAATAGCACGAGCCTTGCCAGCGCCGACCCAGCGGTCCAGAACCGCTGTCAGGAACGGCCCTTGTGCACCTTCGGCAGACATACTGCCAACTTCCTCGTGATCGTTGCAGACCAGCAACGCGGCTTCGTCGCCGGAGGTTTTCAGCAGCGACTGGAGGCCAATATAACAACTCAGAAGGTTGTCCAGGCGAGCCGAGGCGATGAAATCATCACGCAATCCGACAAACGAGGCTTCACGGGCATCGTAGAAACTGAGCTCGTACCCCAGGACCTTGCGGACAGTGAGCCCGGTCTCCGACTTGACCTGCTGGGACAGCAGATCCACGAAGCTGGTGGTATCGCTCTCAGGAACCTGCATCAGAACCGGTGGCAGATCGGTCTGTGGGTTAACCGTGCGATTGCTGTTGGCTTCTCTATCAAGATGGATTGCCAGGCTCGGAATGAATGCCACAGGCTTACGGAAATCCACCAGGGTGTCCCGTACCTTGCCGTCTTCGTCCAGCACCGTCACCCGACCGGCCAGGGAAAGATCCCGGTCAAACCAGGGATTCAGCAGCACACCACCGTAAACTTCGACACCCAACTGGAAGAAGCCCTTGCGGCGGAGCTCAGGGTTCGGCTTGACCTTCAGGCAGGGGCTGTCTGTATGAGCACCCACCATGCGGATTCCCGAGGTGCTGACATCTTTGCTGCCAGTTCGGAAGGCGACAATTGAGGAGCCGTTGCGGACAACGTAATAGCCCTGGTTGCTCACCAGCGACCAGTCTTCCCGCTCATCCAGCTCCTGAAATCCGGCCGCACTCAGCCGTTGTTTCATGGTGTCGACCGCATGCCAGGGTGTGGGGGAAGTGTTCAGAAACTTCAATAAATCTTTGTTAAATTCAGCGTGTTCCATGATGTCCCTGATTAAAAGATAATTGCGCCAACAGTATGGCATGAAGCCGTAAAGCCTCATACTGCGTCAACGGACATTCCCTATAACCGGGTCACAAATCAACCATCACCGGGAGCCCAACGTGCCAGCACCGAGATTTCTCGACATTGAATACTGCCAGACCGACGACGCGCTTTTTCCCACCGCCATGGCCTGGTCGCTGGAAGACGGCCGAATGAAAACCGTGGTTATAGCCCCTTCCGACGACTGGCTCCCGGAAGACGGTGACCTGGGCGATGTCGACCTCCTCTACCTTGAAGAACAGGGCGTGCCCCTGATCGAGCTGGCCCGGGAACTGCACCAGGATCTGCCCGACCAGACCGTCTTCGTGGACGGCCTCGATCCGGACGAGATTCTGGTAGACCTCATTTTCACGGCCGTGGCACAGGAGGCCCCGTTCGAAATCGCACCCATCAGTGAGCTGATCACAGGCCTGAACAGCGAAACCCTGGAAGACCGCCGCCGCCAGCTCCTGTTCGAGGAAAGCCTGGAACCCCAGTTGCCTGAAAATGGCGTCTACGCACTGCTGCTGATGGCGCGGGAAGAGGGCCTGTTCGACGAGGATTGAGAAACAGCAGGAATTGACAGGGGGAAGTGTGACACGGGTCGACGTAACAAACGGTTACACGAGGCAGAATCAGCCCGTATTCGCCCATGTCAGGAAGCCCGATAACAATGAACAAGGTTGTGCGAACGCCCCTCGTCTGTCCGCTTGTCCCTGCCCTGCTCCTCGCATCCCAGGCCGCCCTGGCCCAGGAAACGCCAAGGGCCGACAAACACTACATCGGGCTGCTGGCAACCACCTACAACCACCGCACCATCGGTGAAAACACCAAGGAAACCGCCTGGGGCACAGGCGGAACACTGGTGGTGGGT
>NZ_DDOI01000156.1:13465-14877 GCF_002341575.1 Marinobacter sp. UBA2498
CTGGTGGTGGGTGGCCACATAACCGATCTGTTTCACGCCGAGCTGCGGGCCGGTGGCGGCTTCAAAGACGCCGAGGTACCGGACAGTGACCTGACGCTCAGCGTTGACTACTACGCCAGCTGGTACATGGGCCTGCACTACCCGATCACCGACTATGCAAACCTCTACGGCCAGTTCGGCTTTTCCTATATCCACGGCGAAGGCGAGATCAGCGACCCCGCAAATGATCGCAACAACCCCTACCTGGATCTCGAAGGCGAGTTCCCGGACAGCGGCTTCTCCATCAGCTGGATTGCAGGGCTTGATTTCGAAGTGATGGACGATACGTTTCTGGTCTTCGAAGGCGGAAAGCTTTTCGAAGACACAGGAACGGATGTGAACACCTTCCAGTTTTCCGGCGGACTGCGCTACGAGTTCTGAACGGCCGGCCGGATCTCGTGTTGCTGATCCGACCCGCTACCAGATCGCCATTAAGCCTTGTGGCGAATATGCCAGCACCGGTGAATCCGGGCGTTGCGTTGAAAATCCTTGTCCAGGGTATCCCGCGTCACTTCAGCAACCTCGAACTCGCTTTCCAGTGTCTCGTCCAGCTTGAAGCGTCGGAAATTGTTGGAAAAGATCAGCAACCCGTCGGAACTCAACCTTGCCATGGCCTGCCTGACCAGCGTGGGATGATCCTTCTGGATATCCAGAACGCCGGCCATACGGGCAGAGTTGGAAAAGGTCGGCGGATCCATGAAAATCAGGTCAAACCGTTGGTCCGCCGTTTTCCGGTCTGCCAGCCAGGCCAGGCAGTCTGCCTGCTCTACCCGATGCTTCTTGAGGTCGGCTCCGTTCAGCGCAAGGTTCTCCTCGGCCCAGCCGACATACGTCTTTGACATATCCAGACTGAGCGAGCGGCTGGCGCCTCCAACAACAGCGTGAACAGTGGCCGCGCCGGTATAACAGAACAGGTTCAGGAATCGCTGGTTTGCCGAGTGCTGCTGAATCCAGTGCCGCACCGGCCGATGATCCAGAAACAGACCCGTGTCCAGATAATCCTTGAGGTTCACCTTCAAAACGCAGCCGTGTTCGTGAACCCTGAAAAACTCGCCACTGACTGCCTGCTTCTCGTACTGATTGGTGCCGGTTTGCCGCTGGCGCTGCTTGCACACCATATCCTCCGGCTCCACTCCCAGTGCTTCGGGAATGACTGAAAGGGCCTCCGCCAGGCGTTCTCGAGCAGCACGCTCATCCACCGATTTCGGGGCCGCATACTCCTGCACGTGCACCCGCCCCTCATAGATATCGATCGCCAACGCAAACTCCGGCATATCGGCATCGTAGAGGCGGTAGCAACCAATGCCCTGCTTTCTTGCCCACTGCCCAATGGTCTTCACGTTCTTCTTGAGGCGATTGCGCAACATGGCCGC
>NZ_DDOI01000023.1:0-12930 GCF_002341575.1 Marinobacter sp. UBA2498
GGCGGTGTCCCCGCCGTTCCCGTACCTGCAGGCGCTCGGCGCCGAACTGAAGGACAGCGGCGTGGGGCTGGGCGCACAGACCCTGTGCGACCACGAGGACGGCGCCTTCACCGGGGAAGTATCGGCGGAAATGCTGGTGGATATGGGCTGCCGCTACGTGATCGTCGGCCACTCGGAGCGCCGCGAGCACTTCGGCGAGGACGACGACCTGGTCGCCAGCAAGTTCCTGCGCGCGCAAAAGGCCGGGCTGATACCGATTCTGTGTGTCGGTGAAACCCTGCGCCAGCGCGAAGCCGGCGACACCGAGCATGTGGTGGTCCGGCAGTTGATGGCGGTGGTGGAGGCCGCCGGCAGTGCCGCTTTCGACCGCGCGGTGCTGGCCTATGAGCCGATCTGGGCGATCGGAACCGGCCTCACCGCCTCGCCGGAACAGGCCCAGGCGGTGCACGCCGACCTGCGTGCCGCCCTGGCCGCCCGCGACCCCGATGTGGCCGCCGGCCTACGCCTCCTTTACGGCGGCAGCGTAAAGGCGGATAATGCCGCCCCTCTGTTTGCCCAGCCGGACATCGATGGTGGACTGATCGGCGGGGCCTCACTGAACGAAAAAGAATTTATCGCCATTTGTCGGGCGGCAGGTTGATTTAACTTATGGATATTGTGCTTCATGTGGTGCACGTGCTGGCGGCCCTCGGTCTTATCGGCCTGATCCTGATCCAGCATGGCAAGGGGGCCGACGCCGGCGCCTCTTTCGGTGGCGGCGGTTCGCAGACCGTATTCGGCAGCGCCGGGTCCGCCAATTTTCTGACCCGTTTCACGGCGGTTCTGGCGGTGGTGTTTTTCGTCACCAGCCTGGGCCTGGCCTGGATGGCGCGCCAGGAAGCGGAAGGCGCGGGCAGCTTCCTGCCGGCCCTGGAATCCGTGGACGATCAGGACGTGCCGGCGCTGGACGACGCCGACGAGCCGGTCTCCGGCGACGTACCGTCCACCGGCCCGGCCCAGGGCGCGGACGTTCCCGCCGAGGCGCCCGGGATGGATTCCGGGAAATCTGAAAAAGAGACTTCAGATGTGCCGTCGGCTGGGTTAGAATCCCCGGCCCCGGATGAGACGACGTCCGATTCCGGGAAGCAGTAAATCAGTTCTTCGCCGAAGTGGTGGAATTGGTAGACACGCTATCTTGAGGGGGTAGTGACCTTACGGTCGTGCCGGTTCAAGTCCGGCCTTCGGCACCAAAATCAGGACAGGTTCCGTTTGGAGCCTTCCGCGGCTTCCAACGAAGCCCGCGGTTTTTTCAGCCTGGTCCCCGGGGCGGGGCAGGGCTGGAAGCAACCGCCGGAATGTGAGTATAAATCCTGGAAAAATAAACGTTTTTTTCAGGATTAGGTTTGACAAAACCGGCGTGAATATTTAGTATTTGCGCTCGATTTCAAGTGCGGGGTGGAGCAGTCTGGTAGCTCGTCGGGCTCATAACCCGAAGGTCGTTGGTTCGAATCCAGCCCCCGCTACCACTATTTAACAAAGCCCGCTTATGCGGGCTTTGTTGTTTCTAATCGGAGCTTCTGAGTCACCGAGACCGCTGTAGAGAAAGGGCCCGCTTTTGCGGGCCTTTTGTTTTATAAGCTACTCCCATACTTCTCCCTCAATAGAATTTTTTCAGTGCTGCCGCCTGTTGTCGGCCCCTTCCGGGCAAATTTTTGCCTTCCCAATCAGTAACTTCTCTAACTTCATTACGAGTCCCTGACGGGAAATTGACAATTTCGTAACTAGGGGAATGACAGAGTTCACATCGATAATCAGCCCCGTTTTATACAATTTCACAAAATCGACGAAAAAATGGTGCTTAAACCACATGAAGCGCGTCATCAAAGTGTCACAGGCATGGATTGCCGCGTTCGCTATGGGAGCACTACTCACAGGGTGTGGCGGTGGTGGCTCTTCCGATTCTTCAGGCACACAAACTAGCTCTAGTGGGGGAATCTCGTCTCCGGAACGCTCCGCAGTATTGAGCTGGAGCGCTCCCCTGACTCGCGTTAACGGCGAGAGCATTCCGATGGGTGAGCTCGACAAATATGTGATCCGGTACGGTCAGGATGCTGACGAGCTGAGCGAAGAGGTGGTCGTCACCAATGCTCAGGCCGAAGCGGAAATGTCCTACGAAGTGAGTGGTCTGGACGCAGGGACCTGGTATTTCACTATCCAGGTTCAGGATACCAACGGGCTGATCAGTGAGCCCTCCGATGTTGTGAGCAAGTCCATCCGTTCCTGAGACTAGAACCCCGGGCCTGGAGTGTGAAGTCTCAGGCCATCGGGTCTGCAATCGGCAGTTTGAGGGTGAACGCAGAGCCTTCGCCCGGTTGCGACGACACCGAAATTTCCCCTCTATGCTTTTCAACAACGGTTTTGACGAAGGATAGTCCGAGTCCCGTTCCGTGGACTCCGGCCAGCTCAGTGCTTTTTTGACGCCGGTAACGGTCAAACAGGTGCGGCAGTTCCTCCGGATCGATACCGGTACCTTCATCGGCAATCGTCAAACAGGCCTGATGGCCAGCGCGGAAGACCTGAATGCTGACGTCTGATCCACTCGGGCTGTATTGAACGGCATTGGTCAGCAGGTTGATAACGGCGCGCTCCAGAAGCTCTGCATTGCCTTTCAGCCACAAATCCTCGGTACCCTGTAACTGGAGTTGTATCTGCTTCTCTACAGCCTGCTCGCTGACGCTGTCACGGGCGTTCTCTACGATCGCCAGAAATTCGCATTCGTAGAACCGGGTTTCCGTTAATTGTTCCGCCCGGGCCAACTGCACGAATTCCTCGGCCAGGTGATAGCTTCTCCGGGCCAGCCGCCCCAGTTGTTCCAGCTGTTCCTGTTCAATGTGGCTGGGATCCCGTTTCAACTGTTCGATCAGGGCAAGCTGTGAAACCAGAGGCGAGCGCACGTCATGGGAAATAAAGTCGATTGCCTCGCGGTGCTGGCGCTGCTGCTCCCGCAATTCCGAAATATCCGAAATATTGGCAATGATGCCTTGCTGGTCGCTGTCTGGCAGCGAAAACGGTGCAAAATGAATCAGGAAATCTTTGTCGCGAATCCTGAGGTCTACGGTGCGGCTCTGTAATAGGGTCAGGGTGTCGGAAACGGTTTCATGCCAGGGTGGCGTTTCCCGCGGATCGTGTCCCTCCAGCAGTTTTACCAGGGGAAGGCCGGCCAGGCTCGGCATGGGCTCGCGGAACCATTCCTCTATGTGGCCGTTGGCAAAACGGATGACCCCCAGTTCGTCGGTCACGATGATACCGTCGGGCATGCGCTCAAAACTTCTCCGGATGAACTGCTGCATGTGGTTCAACCGATCCGTGGCGATGCGGACCCGCTCGATTCGTGCAGAAATGTTTTCACTGGGTCTGGCTGCAGAATCCGCCGGTACGGCTTGCTCAAGGTGAAGCCTGCGCAGATAGCGCTGGATGGCCTCGCGCCCGAGATCATTGGGTAACAGCAGGCCCAGGTGATAGCGGGTGCCGGCTCGCAATAGCTGAATCCAGCTGCGATTGCTGTCGTGAAACCAGTGCCCCGGAGTCAGGTCATCTGGAATATCGCTCTGTGACAGTCCACGTGCGGAGAGGATGTCGTTCTCCTCCATCAAAAGCCACCCTGTGGGGCGAAACAGGGCCTGGAAGTGCTCCAGAAGTTGTGTCGGGTTCCTTCCCGAGGGTGCGGGCAGTGCGACCTGGGGACTTCTGGCCAGTTCGTCCAGTTGACGGTTCAAAAATCGGTTGGTCATGGCCAGTCGAAGGCCGCTGGATACAGGAAAGGCCAAGAGTGGAACCAGCAGTGCGTTTGCAAGGGGAAACCACCATCGCATCGTCAGCAGCACGAACAGATAGATTCCGAGCAGTCCCGCCAGAACCATCGCGCAGGCGAGAAGGGTTCGCGCAGGGCGCATGGGTGGCAGGGCGAGGGCGAGTATCAGGATGGTTGTCATGGCCAGCAGGGCAGACGCCCACGCCGGTGCCGGCTTAATCAACAATCCCTGCATGTATGCCGACAACACGTTGGCGTGGAATTCAACGCCGGACATCGGACGGCTCAGCCCCGAGAAGGGCGTGGGCAGTATGTCGCCAAAACCGGCGGCTGTGGCACCGACAAAGACTATTTTGCCACTGAAGTGTTCGGGTGCGGCCGGCTGAGTGAGTACCTGCGAGAAAGAATACGACTGGAGAGAGCCGGCACCACCGATCAGGGGCACGGCACGGTATTGATCCCGGATATTGACATAGGAAGGCGTATCCCCGGCCTCCGGATTTTGTGGTCCAACACCGCTTGCGGCCAGCGCAAGGCTTGGCCAGAGCTGGTTCCCGAGGCCATTAAACAGGTAAAGACCTCTGGCAACGCCGTCGCTGTCCAGTTCCACATGAGCATGGCCCAGACCGGCGGCCGCTGAAGCCAGCACTCCAACCGGCAATTGTTCGCTTAACAGGTACTGGGAGGTGGGAGGCGACAGATAGACTGGCAGAATAACGTTGCCGTGACTTCGCATCTGTTCTGCCAGTTGCTGGTCGTCTGGCGACGGTTCGGCGAACAGAATATCGAACACAATGGTTTTTGCGCCTGCCTCGTTGAGCTTGGCAATGAGCTCAGCGTGCAGATTACGGGGCCAGGGCCAGCGGCCCAGGCGATTCAGGCTCAGCTCGTCGATCGTCACCAGAACCACCTCGTCCGAGGCTTCCAGTGGATTCGAGGTGATGGCTTGGTCGTACAGCCAGTAATCCAGGCGTTGAGGTAGTTCGGTTGTCTGGATAAGCAGGAGCAGTGCCAGCAGTATCAGGCCCAGAGTCCAGGGGGTCGTTTTAATTGGCAGCCAATCCCGGTTCATGAGCCCTGCTGTGTGGTTCGGTCGATCAACGGATTATTCCAGGTACAATTCCCTCCCTGGTCCCCAACGGCTTTGCAGTGGACCATCAGAAAGAGCTTTCAGGCGCACAAAATACCGCCTTCCGGGAATAAGACGCAAGGCTGCCGTGGTATCAGGCAGTGTTGCCTCCTTGATGATATTGTTGAAGCCCGGCTCCTCCGAGAGTTGCAGTCGGTATTCTGCCGCCGTGTCTACCTTCTCCCAGAACACCCTTACCTGGCTGTCGATGTAGTTCACGCTGATGATCCGAACCGGAGGCAGGCTGCCATTGACCACCAGCTCCCGCGGCTGCGTTGTAGCAACTGAATTGCCGCCTGCTTCGGTCACCACGCGCCAGTAATACTTGCCAGGCCCAAGCGGGCGTGAGGGCAGGGCAGCCGTTTCGGGTGCCCACTCGCTGGTGGCGATCAGGTTCCGGAAATCCTGATCTTCGGCTATCTCTACCCGAGCCACTTCATTGTCGCCGTTAAGCTGCCAGCGAAACTCGGGCATATCGTCGTTGACGGTGCCCCCATCTTCCGGAGCAACCAGGCTGGCAGTCCTGGCCTGAAGATCGACTTCCAGCGGGACGACGCGTGGCATCCCCGCCGTGCCGCGAGTATCGAGTGCCGCCAGGTGTACCTCATAGCTGCCATTATCCAGTTGCCCGATATCAAAGCTGTTGCCTGTCAGTTTTCGGCTTTCTACCCAGCGGCCTGTGTCGCTTTCGAAGATGTCCACCCGGTGCATGGGGGCGCGACTTTCCTGCCAGGTCATGGTGGTGGGCAGTTGGGTCAGTCTCGGTGGCAGTGGATCGAGCGCCGGCGCTGGCGGTAGGCGGCGAATGCTCAGGCCGTCATTGTTAGTGGTGGACAGGCTGGCTCCGAAACCCGCAGGGATCCGGCGGGTCTTGCCGGGGGCCCCGAAGTCAACGTCGCCCTCGGTTACCTGCAGGCGAGTGCCCTCTGCCGATGTCTGGAGTGAAAATGCGGTACCTCTCACGGCGGCGACGGCCGAAGGCGTTTCAATCTCGAATCGTGCGCCTCCCTCCATGACCGGCTTCACTCGGGTGTGGATCTCGCCCCTGTCGAGTCGGAGTCTGGTATCGACCATGCCGGCTTTGCCGTATTGGGTCAGGCGATTGAAGATGAGTCGAGAATTCGGAGAAATCCTTACTTCCGAGCCGTCCGCCAGTTCAATGGTGGCGGTCCCGGACGCGGACAGAATTTCATCACCAACGCGGATGAGGGCGTCTTCACTCAGGGGTGTTTTCCGACCGGTATTTCCGGAAATCAGCTGTACGGTTCCGGTGACCGATGTCGCCCGCGCCGGCTGAGGTTGGCGCTTTAGCCAGGCAAGGGGAATTCGCACACTGTCGCCGGCACCCAGAATGGCACCGTTGCCAATCTTGTTGTATTGCAGAAGGCGACTCGCGGGATAATTGGGTGCGAGCAGGTCGTTGGCCACTTCCGAAAAGCTTTCTCCCGGCCGCAAGGTGTAGATCCACTCGGGCACCGGGTTGGCCGACGAAACGTCAGAATGCCCGGCTGAACCGCGCGTTACCGAAAGCTCGGCAGCCGCGGGGGCAGCCCAGGCAAGCAGTGAAAGGATCAGCAGCAGTGCCGGTAATCGCGGAGCCGGGCTGTCAGTCATTGGCTGCCCTGGCGGGTTCGTCGACGTCAAAGGCCTGGTCCTGCGCCTTCATGGCCTCCAGTCGGTAGCCCCGCTGGTAAATGGTCTTGATGCGGAAGCCGTTTTCCGGGTTCAGGCCGAGACGACGGCGCAGTCGGCTCATATGGGTGTCCACGGTACGGGTATTGATATCCCGCGCCAGACCCCAGACGCGCTCAAGCAGCATTTCCCGAGTCAGCAGCCGGCCCTGGTTCTGGAACAGGAACAGGGTCAGATCGAAATCCTTGTCGGTCAGCGTCAGTTCTTCACCATGGAGTGCAATGACCCTTTGCTGCGTGTTGATTTCGAACGGACCATAGCGAAGCACTTCCTTTTCGCTGTCAGGATTGGAGCGTCTCGCCAGAGCATTGATGCGCGCGCCCAATTCCGCCGCACGGGCCGGCTTGGCCAGGTAATCGTCGGCGCCGGCATCCAGAGCCCGAACAATATCTGCCTCGCTGTCCCGCTGGGTGAGAAACACGACTGGAATCGGCCAGTTCAGCTGGGCGCGAACGCTCTCGAGAACATCAATGCCGGTCATGTCCGGAATCTGCCAATCCAGAATCAGGAGGTCATAGCTGCGGTGCAGAACCGCGCTCAGGAAATTTTGGCCGGTCGGGAAGCTGTCGCAGTGGTGCCCGCTTTCAGACAGAATTGACTGGATGTGCTGTGCCTGTTCGGTTTCATCTTCAAGCAAAGCAATACGCATTAAGCCTCTCCCGGAGTGTCGCTCTCTTGCCTGGTATCGAGCAGAGCTTTCAATGGACTACTCTGCTATATCAATCAATTATCACAAAATGTGGATCTGCGTTCAGTATCGTTATGTAGACTTGCGTAAACGGACTGAAGGCTTTCCGTTGTCGTCGTCCAGTGTTTGTCGGCAGCCGGGGAAATTACTGCAGCCCCAGAACCAGCCTTTTTTCCCTTTTCGTCGCACCAGGGGCGAGAAACAGTGGGGGCATGGAATGGGTTTCTGGCCAGTGCCATCCTGAGGCGTGGCTTCTTCCAGCGGTCGGGTGCCCCGGCAATCCGGGTAGCGGGTGCAGGCAAAAAAGCGGCCGAATTTGCCCTCTCGCTCCAGCATCGGGGCGCGACATTTGGGGCAGTGGGGCTGTGCCTCTGGCGAGGTTGTGCCGATGCTCTCCGAGTCGACGGTCGGGCGGCCCTGGGGCCTGGCCAGAAAGCCGCGGATCTCCTCTTTGAGGGTATCCAGAAACTTTCTGGGGTCGCCCTCGCCACGGCGAATGCTCTCCAGGTTGGCTTCCCAGACGGCCGTGCGATCCGGCTTGCTGACCGATTCGGGCAAAGCACTGATCAACGCCTTGGCTTTGTCGGTGGCGCGTATATGTCGACTGTCGCGGTACAGGTAATCGCGCTTGAATAAGGTATCGATGATCGCAGCCCGGGTTGCTTCGGTGCCCAGGCCATCGGTCTCGCGTAGGGTTTTGCGAAGTTCGGTATCGGTTACAAATCGGGCAATGTTGGTCATTGCCGAGAGCAGGGTCGCGTCGGTGAAATGCTGGGGCGGCTGGGTTTTGCGCTCGCTGAGGTTGCTATCGTCGCAGAATACCGGTTCGCCTTTTTCCAGTCTGGGAAGCGGTGCCTTCTCCGGTTCCTTGCGAGCTTCTCGCAGTTTCAGTTCCAGCGTTTTCCAGCCGGGCACCAGGATGGCCGTTTCCGTCGCGCGGAATTCGTGCTCTGACACTCGTACCGTTAGCTTACCCTCCCTGTGCACGGCATCGGGCGCGAACTGCATCAGATAGTACCGGCTGATCAGTCCGTAGATTTTTTCTTCCGCGTCACTGAGTTTGCCGTTCGGCGTCGGGCGGCTGGTTGGGATAATAGCGTGGTGGGCGTCGACCTGTTTGTCGTTCCACGCGGAAGTCCTGCGGCCAAGGTCTGCGCCGTTGCAGGCTTGCTCCAGATCCGGTGCCACTCGGGCAATGGCTCTTATCACCTGCTCCCGCTGGCTGTAGTGGCCTTCCGGTAAAAACCGGCAATCTGATCGCGGGTAGGTGATGAGCTGGTGGCGCTCGTAAAGATTCTGGGCGGTATCCAGGACGTCTTTGGCACCCATGCGGAATAGCCGGCCTGCTTCAATTTGCAGGGCCGACAGGGAAAACGGCAGCGGTGGCGCTTCCGACCGATCCCGAAAGCGGGACTCGGTGATGGTGCCGGGTCGGTTTCGAACGCTGTCGGCAATCTGTTCAGCGACTTCCCGGTTGAGCAGGCGGTTCTCTTCATCCAGGTAATCCTGGAACTGCTCGTTGGGCTGCCAGCGGGCGGTGAAGGTTTGCTGGTCGGCTTCTTCCTCCTGAGCCCTGAACCTTGCTTCAATGCGGTAATAGGGCTTGGGCTGGAAGTGTTCGATGGTATTGTCACGTTCAACCACAAGGCCAAGTACCGGAGTCTGTACCCGGCCAACGGAATAGACCCCCTGTTCACCCTGCCGCTGATAACTGAGGGTATAAAATCGGGTCAGGTTGATGCCATAGAGCCAGTCGGCGCGTTGTCTGGCCAGGGCGGAATGGGATAACCGACGGAATTCCCGGTTGTCCCTGGGGCTCTGGATCGCCCGGGCCACGGCCGCTGGCGTCAAATCGTTGATCAGTATCCGTTGAACCGGGGCGCTGGCACCGAAATAGCGGATAACTTCGTCCACCAGCAGCTGGCCTTCCCGATCCGGGTCGCCAGCATGAATAATGGTCTTGGCCTGGCGAATCAGCGATTCCAGCACCTTTAATTGTTGCTGAACACTGTCCTTGGGCATGACCTCCCATTTGTCGGGAAACATCGGCAGGTCTTCCTGGCGCCATTTCTTCCAAGCGGGGTTATAGCGTGCAGGTTCTGCCGGTTCCAGCAGGTGGCCGATGCACCAGCTAACGGTGGCAGCATTTTCGCCAGTGCCACAGCGTATCCAGCCCTGGCCTTTCTGGTGAGGGCCAGGGAGGGCAGCGGCGATGGCGCGGCCGAGGCTTGGTTTTTCGGCGATGTACAGGTGCATGGGGTTTGGGTGTTTTGGAATCGGGATGGGAATGTGGCGCTTTGGCTTTATGGTGTCAAGGCTCTCGGGTGTGTCCTGTATGTGTAGTAGACTGAGGGTGTTGGTGGAGGCGGCTGTGAAGATGGCTTTCCCAAAAGACGCCGTGAACCCATCCATGGGGGCTTGGTGCTGCCATCCTTGGCAACACACACTTTTGGGAAAGCCATCTCCACACCCGCTTCTGACCGTTCGCCATTCGCCCTCTTCCATCAGGGTTGAGCTGTAGGAGTCTCGAAACATGAAGATCCAGAATGCAATTGAAACCAAGCTGAACGACGCCTTCGATGCGCGTGTGCTTCAGGTGGAGAACGAGAGCCACAAGCACAGTGTGCCTCCTAATTCTGAAACTCATTTCAAGGTGACCCTGGTGTCGCCGGAATTTGAGGGGCAGATGAGGGTGCGGCGGCATCAGGCGATTTACAAGGTGCTTGCCGAGGAACTGGCGGGGCCGGTTCATGCGCTGGCGTTGCATCTATACTCACCGGAAGAATGGGAGGCGACGGGGCAGTCGGCGCCGGAATCTCCGAATTGTATGGGCGGGTCGAAGAAAGATCCGGCGATGGCGACGCGGACCGCACAGGGAGAGGGTTCATGAGTCAGTTTTTCCAGATTCATCCGGAGACGCCGCAGAAGCGTCTGATCAATCAGGCGGTGGATATTCTGCGTCGTGGCGGGGTGATCGTGTATCCCACGGATTCAGCCTATGCCATTGGCTGTCACCTGGGTGACAAGCAGGCGGCGGATCGGATCAAGCGGATTCGCCGTCTGGATGACAAGCACAACTTCACCTTGGTGTGCCGGGATCTTTCGGACATCGGGGTCTATGCCAAGGTGGACAACACCCAGTACCGGTTGCTGAAGAATTTCACGCCCGGGCCCTACACTTTCATTCTGGATGCCACCAGTGAAGTGCCCCGGCGGCTGCTTCATCCCAAACGCCGGTCAGTAGGCGTCCGTGTGCCGGACAATGCCATTGTTCAGGAGCTGTTGGGCGAGCTTGGTGAGCCCATCATGAGTAGCACTCTGATTCTGCCGGGCGAAACCGATCCGATGACAGACCCTTATGAAATCCGGGAAACCCTGGAGCATGAGCTGGATCTGATTATCGACGGGGGATTCTGCGGTATGGAAGCGACCACGGTCGTGGACTTTACCGGCGAGGCTCCGGTGGTTACCCGTGTTGGTAAGGGGGATCCGGCGCCTTTCGAGGTCTGATTCTCCTGATCCGTCTTTCCTTTATGCCCGGGCGTTCAGATTAAAGGCGTACGCCCGGCTATTCCCTGCAGCTTCGATTTGCTCGGCACTCACTGAGCGGCGCATGGTGTCGTAACGGTGCACGAGGTCCTGCAGGCCGTTAAATTGCTGGTTCTCGCTGATCAGTGTGTCCAATAGCGGGTTATTCACCCCGTACGCCTGATTCAGTTTGAGCGCATTGTCCATGAAATGCAGCGTTGGCTCGTTAACGCTGAGGCGATTGAACGCTTCCTTGAAGTTTTTGTTTACGTTCAGGTCTTTTTCAATCTGGATGCGTGTGTTGTCTGCGATTTTCCCTTCCACCGCAACGCTGCCATTCTCCGTTTTGCTCACGTTCAATGCGGTTGCCGGGTGCAGGTTGTATTCGGCAAGTTTGTGCCGCAGTGTTTCTCGAACGAAGGCAAGATCCTGCCCCACAGTTTGTTTGTAGTCGGTCATGGCCAGTCGGCGGGCTTTCAGCCGTGAGAGGTCAGACTGGTTGTTCTCCGAGGGTGTAAAACGGTCATCGCCAGGTGTCGGCTCGGTTTCCATGGCCTTTGCCTGTGCTTTGCCGGGCGCGGCTTCCGGCCCTGTTGAAGGCGTCTGGCGCCTTTCCATGGCCTGCTGGAACTGGGTGCTCGCCCGGATCAGAGATGTCAGTAGGGACATGGATGGGTTTCCTCCTTCGGTCAACCGGAGTGCGGTTTCCGAACAGTCAGCGTTGGGAATCACGAATGCTTGTCATCATGCTCTGCAGCTTTCAGGCCAACTCGATGAAGTCCCGGGCTGAGGGCTCCCTCCTTCCTTCATGTGTAAACGACTTTTCCCGGATCTGATCTGGGTCAGGAAATAATTGACGCATATCTATAAAGTTTGGCGACAGTTAGTTGTCATCACGAAACGTCAAAACAACGTCCTGGCCGCATGCCGCGCGGTCTCTGTGTCGGGTTACCATGAAAAAACAGTATTCCATCCGCTTTCTCTTACTTGCCGCTTTGGCGGCTGCCTTCTCCCTGGTGCTCGTGTTTACCGTAATCTACAGTGCAGACTCACAGCGTGATCATCTTGAAGAGTTCAGCCACAAATACGTGGATGGACTGGCAAAATCCTATTTCGATGGGCTGAATACCATGATGGTCACCGGCACCATCGGTAACCGGGATGTGCTTCGGAAAAAGGTGATGGCGTCTGAAGACGTGCTGGACGTGCGGGTGATTCGCAGTGACCATTTGAACCGGATCTTCGGCAACGGCAACGCGTCGGAACAGAAGCGGGAACCTTTGGACAAGAAAGCGCTTGCCGGTGAGCGGGTGGAGTCCTATTCCAGCAATGAGGACGGGCGAGTCTACACACTGATCGAGCCCGTGATCGCGATGGAGAACTATCAGGGCGTCAACTGTCTTGGCTGTCATCAGGCCAGTGAGGGAGACGTTCTTGGAGCCATTCGGGTGGACTATTCCATGGCTGACAGCGATGCCCGTTTGCAGCAGCAACTGCTGACCAGTGGCGGTATTCAGGTAGCCATCTTTGCTGCGGTGTTTTTCCTGACCGCCGCCGCTTTGAGTCGACTGGTGTTTTCCCGTTTGCGGCGACTCCACGACCGCATGGACGAGATCTCCAGAAATTCTGACCTGACCATTGAGCTTGAGGTTACCCGCAACGACGAGATCGGTTCCGTGTCCCGGGCGTTCAACCGGATGATGGCGAAGATACGGGAGAGCATGAATACCGTCATGGACAACGCCGAACAGGTTGAGCAGGCGGCCAGAAGCATTGCGGGGAAGGCTGACACGACAGAGAGGGAAGTGCTTGCCCAGCGTGACAACACAGATCAGGTGGCCAGCGCCACTACCGAGATGGCCGCATCTGCGGTTCAGGTCCGGGAAAATGCCATTCATACCACCCGAAAATCCGCAGATACTGCGGAATCAGCGAGCAAGGGTGAGAGCCTTGCCCGGAATGCAGTAAAAAGCATCGAGGCATTGAACACCGAGGTCCAGAGTGGCGCAAAACGCATTGAGCAGCTGGATCAACGTACCAGCCAGATGTCGGATATGCTGGAGGTAATCTCCAATATCGCTGACCAGACCAACCTGCTGGCGC
>NZ_DDOI01000023.1:12989-13473 GCF_002341575.1 Marinobacter sp. UBA2498
CCAGACCAACCTGCTGGCGCTCAATGCCGCCATCGAGGCGGCCCGTGCCGGAGAGCAGGGGCGCGGTTTTTCTGTGGTGGCCGATGAGGTGCGTGCGCTGGCGTCGAGAACCCAGGATTCAACGGAGGAAATCCGGAACACCATCAACGGACTGAAGGGAGAGGTTGTCGATTGTGTGGCCACCATGCGCCATGCCTCTGAGATGGCAGAGCATCAGGTTTCAGCCATTCTGACAGTAGAGTCTGAACTGCAAACCATTGCCTCTGCTGTGCGGGAGATCACCAACCTCAATCAGGAAATGGAGAGCGCTGCCAACGAGCAGAGCGATGTCTCCGAATCCATTAATCACAACGTGATTGAAATCAGTCGCTCGGCAGAGCAGACCTCCGGGGATGCCAAGGAGACAGCGAGAATTGCCGGAGACCTTCTGGCCATGGCCGAGAATCTCAGGAAAACCATCGAACAGTTCCGGCTGAATCAGGAA